>JAPKBY010000138.1 GCA_028823185.1 Planctomycetota bacterium | reverse complement strand
TGGGCGCTCTTGAGCCTCAGCGCCCTCGCCTGACGGAGAGGAAGATGAGGATGAGCCCGCAGGCAGACAGCTCGGCCCAGGGGTGAATGCTCACCTTTGAGAAGTCTCCACGCCACGTGAAGAGTCCCCAGTAGACGTAAGGGAGCCACGCACCGATGGCAAGCGTCGGACCCCATGGCATGGGTGAGATGATGCCTGGGGAGGGCTCATTGACGGGACCTTCTCCTCGGGCGTCAGCTGCGTCCAGCTCGAGCGTAGCTCTATCAACGAGCCTCTGATTTGCAGCGATGGCGCGCAGCTCGATCTTGAGGGCATAGAGGTTGTAAATGAGCGCGCCGCAGGCGACGAGCATGTGGATGGAGGGGTGCAGTCCGAAGCTGTGGTGTCCATAGCCGAGCACCGCTGCTGTCGTAATGAGGAAGCAAGAGAAGATCGCTGCAGGGTAGGCGCGGTGCTGCGCAAAGAAGCTGTTCAGCTCTTCGAGGAGACTTGGTGAGAGGTTGCGTACACGGACGGCCTCTCGGAGGACCCGACCCGTGACGATCATGAAGAGGATGAGGAGAGAGTGCGTTCCGATCGCCGCGACAGCGCAGATCAGGCCGCTCATGAGATGAGATTCCCTGCCGGAGAAGCCGGTGTACGCTGCCAATAAGAGCGCGAGTACAAGGAAGACAGCGAAGCCTCCAAAGTAGTGGATCATGCGCATGGAGTGACTCCTTTGATTCGTGGGGCGACGGCATCCATGGCTCGCTGTGCGGTGATTTCACTCATGCAAATCGGGCCACGCGGATGGTGGCAGGTGCGGAGTTTACATGGGGCGCAGGCGGGCTGGAGGGTCGATCGTAGCGCTGCGTGAATATTCCCCCAAGCCTCTGGCCCTGTCGCGCGCTCATCTTGAGGCCCTGCGAGCAGGGTCACACCTAAATCACAGGCCGCCGCGAGGTGCATGGGGCCGGAGTCGCATGCGAGGAGATGTGCTCCACGGTTGGCAGCAGCGGTGAAGAGGGCTGCGAGCTCGCGCAGTCCGCGTTGACCGACCCAGTGATAGACGCCGTGTGAACTCGCAGCTAAACGCTCGCCTAGAGCCGCTTCGCTGGGGCCTGAGAGGAAGAGGGTCGGGAGCGCGCGCGCGGCGGCCAGTTTCGCTAGCTCTAGGTAGCGCTCTTCAGGCCAAGAGCGCGGATCCTTCGGGCGGGAGAGGTGCACCAAGAGGAATGGCTCCTCTCCTGGGATGTGTTGTTCCAAGCTCGCTCGCGCAGCCGAGAGCTCTGCTGCGCTCACGTTTGGATCGCGGCGTGTCACCGGGCTCTTTGTGATGTACTGGGTGAGCGCTGTGACGCGATCACAGTTGTGAGGGCCGAGGGCTGGAGCCGCGTGCTCTGTGACTAGATGGCGCGCAGCCGCCTCTCTCCAGTCCCTTGAGTGGGGGCCAACTCTTCGAGATGCGCCAGAGAAGAGGGCGGTGGCTGCGCTCTTAAAATTAGCCTGTGGGTCTACTGTGAGATCTGGTCCGAAGGCACGCAGCTCATCCCAGAGTCTCTTGATCCCGTGCAGTCCACCCCGACGGTCTAGGCTGATGATGCGTTCGAGGCCTGGGAGCGACTCAAGCAGCGGCGCGTACTCGGTCTGGGTAGCCCAGGCGATCCTAGCCGCTGGGAAGGCGCTTCGGAGGCCGTAGTAGAGGGGTAGGGCGCTGACGACATCCCCTAAGTGAGAGAATCGCACTATGAGGATCTTGCTAGGAGAGCAGTCAGAGTTGGGCAGAGGCATCGCGCCGTCTAGGATACAGGGCAGATGATCCGACGCCTCTCGACGAAGTGGGTTCTCGCTGTCCTCGCGGCAGTTGTAGTGCCATTCCTGAGCTTCACGTGGTTCGTGGACGCTCAGCTGTCTGGGCGTCTCTCCTGGAATGTCGCGAGGCACTATCTCGTGAGCTTGGCTGGAGACCTCGCCGGAAGGATTGATGATCTCATCGACGAGCGACGCTTGGACATTGAGCTCTGGGCTGAGGACCCGCTCGTTGAGTGGGCGCTCGACACTCAGGACGGAGAGGAGGCGGTCTTCATCCGACCTTTGGAGAAGCGCTTTGATCGCTTCGTCTCCAGAGGGCGGAGCTTTGATCTTCTCCTCGTGGTCAATGCTGACGGAGAGCTTGTGGCTCACAATTCGGTCGACCACCTAGGTGCTCGGCTTGATCCCGCTCAACTCTCAATTTGTGAGAACAAGAACTACTCCGGCGAGCCGTGGTTCATCATGGCTCTCGCTGGCGATGGCAGCGCGATCGACCAGCACCTCAATCCTTTGAGAGGTGGAGCGGCTTTGTCGGGCGAGCCCGACCCGATGGATTATCGAGTGGGCTTCGCCGAGCCGGTGTGGGGAGAGGATGATCCGACCCTCCCAGTGGGGGTGGTCTACGGTCTCTTGAATTGGTCTATCGTTCAGAATGAACTCGATGAGGTAGGCGAACGCGATCCGTTCAGCGGCTTCATCGGCGCCGACGTGAAGTCCTCTTCTTATTCATGGCTCTGGCGTGATGACGCGAACACCATCATCGCCCACAAGGATCGGAACCTCTATGGGAAGCGCGTCGCGGAGGACATCGGCCTGCCGCAACTAGTCGAGTCATCCATCGATGGCGATTGGGCGCTCTTCCCAGAGTATGAATTTAGGGGAAATGAGAAGAACGCTGCGTTCAAGCACTGCGCCGAGTGGGAGGACGGCGGCCTCGGTTGGGTCGTGGGGATCGGAATCAACAATGATGACATCTCAGCTGCGATCGAGGAGCTCTCGAGGCTGTTGCTCTCTGCGACCGCGGTCGTCCTCTTGCTCGTTATCTTGTGGACGCTGCTCATCGCGAGGCGCACCACGCAGCCCATTCTCGCTTTGGAGCAGGGCACGCGGCGCGTCGCGGCTGGTGACCTTGACGCGCGCATTGAGGTGACGGGTCAAGACGAGCTGGCTGAGCTGGCGCGCGCGTTCAATCAAATGACCGCAGATCTGCAAACGAGTCGTCAAGCCCTCGTGAAAGCCGAGAAAGAGGCCGCGTGGAAGGAGATGGCTCAACAGGTAGCGCACGAGATCAAGAATCCGCTGACTCCGATTCTCTTGTCCACCAAGCTGTTACGCAGAGCGCATGACGAGGGCAGCCCAGAGTTCGAATCTATCCTCTCGAGGACCCTCGAGCTCGTCGAGAGGCAGGTCGGGAACATGCGTCAGATCGCAAAGGACTTCTCTGACTTCGCAGGCACTCGCGCTCTTAATTCTGAGTGGGTCTCTGTAGACGAGTTGATCGGGAGAGTGCTTGAGCTTGAGGCAGCTTGGGCGGGAGAGCTGGAGGTGCGGGTCGTACGTGAGGGTGAGGGTGGCCACATCATGGTCGACGCTGATCGCTTGCAGCGGGTGCTCATCAACCTCTTCTCAAACGCCCTCGAAGCGATGGGGGGCGGCGGGACCTTAGTTGTGCGCGCTAGCAGGGAGGCTGACGCCGTGACAATCGAGGTCTTGGATGAAGGCTCTGGCCTAGATGAGACAGCGAAAGAGCACCTCTTCGTTCCGCACTTCACTACGAAGTCACACGGCACAGGCCTCGGGCTTGCGATCTGTAAGCGGCTCGTTGATGAGATGAGCGGCACAATCGAGATCGGACCTAGGTCGGAGACCCAAGGAACGAAGGCTCAGATCGTCCTCCCGGCTGGAAAATCACCAGAGATCGACTCTTAGCCCTCATGGGGTATGCGATCGGAGTGATTTTAGAGAGAATCACACCAGCGCAGGGCCGTAAGTAATTGTCCTGCTGGCCCAAACCCTTCCCATCTCATGTTGATAGATAGTTCAAAGCGCGGCGCTGTGAGGCGGCCGCTGCTTCTCTTAATCCCTGCTCTCCTAGCGCTCCTCGTCGGTCTATACGTCATCAGCAGCGGGTCTGAGGAGGCCACAGAGGCGGAGGTTGAAGTCCTCGCTCCGAGCGCTGGTGGTGGTGAGCTAGACATCGCTCACTTGGAGATCGCTGAGCCGGAAGGTCTTGAAGCTCTGAATGCGACCCGTGGGGTCGGGGCTATCTCAGAGGGCAGCGCATATGTGCGCTTGCGTGGGAAGGGAGCGCTCACCGGCGTCGTCGTGGAAGAAGGGACAGAGATCGGCGCCCCCGGCGTGAGGGTTGAGCTGCTCGCGACCCCGCCCTCAGGTGGCGTCTTTATTGGTCGAATCTTGAAGCTCGCCTCATTCGAGGAAGATGTGGCGACCCGCACAAAACCAGTCGCGGTCCAGTTCTCAGACAACCTCGGAAACTTCTCTTTCGAGGGGGTGCGGAGCGGCAAATATTTCATTGATGCCTTCGGGCCGGCGTCGACAGCTACGAGACCCATTCAGGTCGGGGTCTTAGAGTCAGGCTCCGGTGGACCCGTGACGATTGAGGTGAGGCCGGCGGGGGCGATCACAGGGAACATCGTGTCCGTAGACGGGGCCCCAGCGCTCGGTGTGACCGTGGTCCTCAGCCCTGGTCCTGGGCATTTCCTCAAGCAGTTGAGAGAAGGGACGATGAGGCTGGTAGAGGTGGATGTTGATGAGAACGGGGCCTTCCGCTTTGAGGGCGTCGCTCCAGGAGAAGGCTATGAGCTCTCTGCTGCTAGTGATGAGCACACCATCACTCACGCGGTCGGGGTGGAGGTCTTGGCAGGCGAAGAGACGATCGTCAACATGCAGATGCGCGTCGGTGGCCGCATCGCAGGGCAGGTCCTCTCTGTGGTAGCAGAGGATGCGGAGGAGGGGCGTGACCCTGTTCCGCTCGCAGGGGCTCAGATCGGCGCTGTCCCGAGAGGTCTGCGCGATATCCGGATGTTGGAGGAGATCATCAAGCGGACTCACGCTGTCACAGACGAAGAAGGGCGCTATGTGATCGAGGGTGTCCCGGAGGGTGATGTCGATATCCTCGCGATCGCTCCCGGCCACTTGCCGGGTCAAGGAGTTCCACTGATCGCGGTGGAAGGTGTGCTCGTTCAAGCATCAGAGATCCGATTGAAGGAAGGCCCTATGGCCACTGGACGAGTCGTCGATTCCAGCGGCAGAGCCGTCCCTGGCGTCCAAGTGCGCTGGCGCATGGTCGACTTCCGCAACATGGAGTTCGATTTCAGCCTCGCGCCCATGGTCTCGCAGGCTGTCGAAGGATGGGAGTATCCGGTCACCGATGAAGACGGTCGCTTCGTCGCCGGTCCATGTGCCGGTGAGGCACCTCATACGCTGAGATTTATGAAGTCTGGCTACGCCGCTAAAGAAGCGGAGTGGAATCCAGAAGAGCAGGAGGGAGATCTAGAGATCGTCCTCTTGGGTGGTGGTGTCGTTGAAGGCATCGTGATGGACCTTGAAGAGGCAGAGCCAGTCACAGAGTTCATGGTCGCTGGGATCGACCGAGTGATGAGCGCGCCTGGAGAGCCAGGACGCTTCAATCCCTTCTCCGGAGGCGAGGTCTTTGAGGACCCCGCAGGTCGGTTCCGCCTTGAAGGCGTCGAGCCCGGGGATGTGACGCTCTCCTTTAAGGCTGAGGGGTATCTCATGGAGATCGTAGAGGACATCGTCGTTGTAGAGGGAGAGCCGACTCGCGGCGTGATCGTTCGCATGCAGCC
>JAPKBY010000137.1 GCA_028823185.1 Planctomycetota bacterium | reverse complement strand
GTCTAGTCTGTGCTCGCGTGGGAGTGTTTCGCGCGGGGGTTAGCTGCTTTTTGTGTGTAAAAGCGAGGAATTCAGAGGTCTCTCTAAAGAGCGACTTCCTATGGGGACGAAGTGTGCTCTCGGGTGAAGCCATGTGCTTTTCCCGCTCCCCAGACTTTTCTCCAGTCCTCGATCGAGGGTTGGAACACACACACACACACAAAGTCCGAAAGGCTCCCAAACCAGATGTACACACTCTCTTCAGCAACACGCGCGATCGCTCTTGGATCTGTGCTCTTCCTAGCTGCCTGCTCTTCCAGCGAAGCTCCCGGCGTAATCACCTTCAGCCTTAAGCACGGGAAACAGGATTTAAATATCGACCCCACGGGTCATACGACGGTCTTGTCCTTTACATCTGACCCTTCGGGTTCAGATCTCGAGGCGTATCAAGCGGACGGAGGCCAAACGGCTCAATCCGTTAGCTACAACGGTGACAGGGCAGAGGTGACGTGGAGCGAGCGCGTGAGCCCCTCTGATGAGGTTCGCTTTTTCGGAGAGAGCTACTCGAGTGAGTGGGTCGAGGTCGCGACGAGTGATTCGAGCGCGACTACATTTGCGATCACCTCGGCGACGCAGGTCGGCCTTGGAGAGGATGAGATCTCGCTCACAGTCTCTGGTCCCTGGCTCATTCAGAGCGAAGTTGAGGACACCGCGAACTGGTCCTATAGCGTCTCCGGTTACGCTCAGGACCTCAGCGGCGCAGGCATCGTGTATGACGCAGTTGCTGCGAGCGTCTCATTTACCTTAGGCGAGGCAACGGCCCTGCATGAGAGCTTTACGCTCACCCCCTCGGTGATTAAGACGGTCGCTGAGGTCAATGCTGTCTATGACGCCATGAGCGGTGTCAGCGCAGGCGACTCTGTCGCGCCGATGCTCCTCGCAGTCGAGCAGAACCTCTCAGTGGGTGAATATGGAACGGTCATCGACTTCACCTTTGATGAGGAGATGGACCCCTTCTTCTGCATGCCTGGCTCTTACTACTACGTTGAAGGCAACCTCGCGCTCTCTGTAACTCAAGCTGCAGGGGACACGATTCGGGTCTCATATTCACAGCCTGTGATACCTAGCGTCGACACGGTCCAAATCTCCTCGCTCTTGATGGACCTTCGTGGAAATGGGCTCAATAACAGCGGCACCTTCGCTGTCACACAGCCCTCCTCGATCGAGAACACCTTCACGAGCGAATGTGTGGTGTCGTCCGTCGAGAATCAGGGTGGCGACACTCTGACGGCCTACATGACTCAATCCTTTGACGTTCAATCTGCGATGGATCCGAACCATTGGGAGCTGACCATAGGTGGGTCTATGATCCCTTTGGCTGGCGAGCACGTCAGCTATGACTTCGAGAACCGTATCTTCCACGTGAGCTTAGGCTCTGATTTTGAGTACGGAAGCTCATGGGAGCTGGTGTGCCTCAGCGTCTTGGAGATCGATGGTGAGTACTTCACTGGCTCTTGCAGTGGATCGGTCACCGGCGACGACGTGACGCCCTACGTCGTTGATGTGGTTCAGAACCGCGTCTACGACGCGACGGGAGCGACCCTTGAGGTCAGCTTGAGCGAAGATTGCTCCGAGCTTAGCGCTCTAGATGTTGGCAACTGGTCCGTCTCCAGCGGAGTGATCGTCAACACGGTCAGCTTCCTGAATGGCAGTCGAGTCCTTCGTCTGACTTGTGATTCGATCGTAATGCCTGGCGCTGACACGTTGACTTGTAACGCTCTCGTAGACTTCGCTGGTAACGCGATGGGCTCAGCTCAAGTTGGGGTTGAAGTCACTTCAACGGACACCTCTGCGCCTGTTGTGGCAGGGACCTACGTGAGCGCATATGAGGGCGCATCGAACGATGAGATCTTTGTGGTCTTTAGTGAGTCCATGTACGCCTTCGATTGCGAAGACTCTTCTAAGTGGAGCTTTGAGTCTCCTCTCGGTACGCCGCAGACGCTCTCCAACGCGAGCTTCAGCTATAACGATACTCATCGTACATGCGCTGTGACTCTTGGAGCTGCGACAGGGATCAACCTGAAGCGCGGTGATGACTTCGCTCTCACCTTTGACAACGTCCGAGACCTGGGTGGAAACTCTCTCTCTGGCGACAACACGACCGGGCTCGTCACCTATGAGACGTCTCAGCCGTTGTTGGTTGATTGCTGGCGGGAGTCCTCTGGTGATGCTGTCGTTCTCCGCTTCAGCGAGCCCTGTGACTGGACGGGCGATCTCTTCGGTTCGACCCGCTATGTCCTCCGTGACGGTGGAGGCGAGATCGTCGCTGGGGCCGCAACGAGCACTACAACCCAGGACCAAGGGCTTGGCGTCCGCGTTGAATTTGGCGTAACTGTTCAGCCTGACTACACCATTGATGTCTCCGGAATTACGGACCTCGCTGGAAACCACCTTTACCCAGCGTTGGGGCAAAGCCTCTCCGTTGAGGACTCAAGCTCGCCGAGCTTCATGTCGGGTGCGACCGTCCTCAGCGTGGTGAGCGGCGAGAACAATGACACGGTGGTCATTCTCTTCGATCGAGCGATGAGCCCGTGGGGGATCACAGATCCGTCCAACTACACGCTCTCCACTGGTGGAGAGTTCGTTGATCTCAGCGGGGCTAAGATCAACTTTGATGGTGACCGTTTCGTTTGGATGACCCTCGGCCGTAACACGACGGGCAACCTCCAGGACGGAGCGAGCTATACGGTGACAGTTGAGAACGTGCAGACAGCTCAGGGCGTCGTTCGTGGTGTCGCTGATGTCGACATCGCGACAGCCACTGGCGACAGCTCTTTTCCGACCGCTTTTGTGGGAGATGTGCGCCTCGATCCGCTCTATCCGAGCTGCGTGCTGCTGCACTGCAGTGAGGCTCTCGACCCTGTGTTCACCGCAGACCCCTCTCAGTTTGCGCTGAACGGAGTCCCGGCTTCGGCCTCAGAGATGGTGAGCCCTCGCTGCTGCCGTGTCACCTTCGACTCGACGCCGGCTGCCCTCGACCAGGTGAGCTTCACGCTCTCGGACCTCGCAGGTAACACGTCGTTCTTAATCACCAGAGCTGTGGTCGCTGCAGACGTCACTCCCCCGGTCGTGGTTGCGGTCGAAGGGGTCGCGATCTCTGGTTACGGTGGCGACTGGATCACCGTGAGCTTCGATGAGGATCTTGACGCAAACACTTACTTCATCCCGTGGAACTACATCTTCATGAACGGCAGCCAGCTCGTATCTCTGGGCACTGCTGATTTTGAGTACGACAGCTCAGCAAGGACAGTGAAGATCTCGCTCGGAACGAGCGTTGAGTTGGATCCGAACTTCGGCATCACAGCAATCGTTAGCGGTGTCATGGACTGCAGCGGGAACATAATGACATCCTCCGCCGGTAGCGTCTCGGGGAGCTGCACGGGTGACTTTGTCGCCCCTTGGATCTCAGATGCCTTTGTGAATTACCGTGCTGATTCGAGTGGCGCTGTTGTCGAGGTGAGGTTCAGTGAGGACGTAGATTCGTCCTACTGCGCCGATCCGATGAACTGGGATTCAAGCGGCGGCGTCTTCGTCGCTGATGTGGAGCCTGGTGACGGAAACTCTTGCACGCTCTACCTGCTTCAGCCTCTAGAGGAGGGTCAGAGCCTTGAGTTAGCAGCTGGCCTGAAGGATGCGGCGAACAACACCGCCGGCGCGCTGAGCTTTACCCCGCTGTTCTAAGTCAGCGGTAATCAATTGGTCCGAGGGTGTGTGCCCTCGGAGGGAGCCAACAGGGTCCCACATCACTTCTGTGGTGTGGGACCCTTGTCCTTTGTACCTCTGTGGCGTGTTGAAGCAGAGTCTTCAACTCTCTCTTCAGAGTGAGCTCGTCAGAGACCGATAGTTGGAATGCGACGCCTTGGGCAAGGCTCGCGTGAACAATGGACTATTCGTATCGGGCAGGGGGCCTCGCGACGGATGAGATCTTGGCGGCCATAGCAGGGGCCGTGAGGATCTCGTCTTCACCGCGTGACGCCAAGAGACAACTCGCGCAGGCGCGAGCTGCTGTAGATGAGCGCCTCGCCGAGGTGGCGATGGAGCATGTCTTGAAGAGGCTGGAGCGCGAGCCACGCGATCGTGAAGCTTTGATCACATTGGTCCTCTTAGGGGTTGAGCACCCCGAGGCTGCAGCGTCTCTCAGGATCTCTCCTAGAGCTGAGGCCCTACGTCTGGCGGAATTATTGAGGGGAGAGGGCTCCCTGAAGTGGGCAGCTGAGCTCGAAGCGATCGGATCGGAGAACTCTCCTAAGCAGAGTCCCGCGGAGCTTCTGAGACCGCGTGTGGGCGCTAGCTCTCGCCGCGATCGAACGCGCGTATTGAAGGTCGCTGTTGGGGCAGGGTTAGTGCTCTTGCTCCTCTTGACTGGGCTGCGAAGGGAGCTTGAGCTACGCACTGAGTGGGCTGCTCTCCCAGCAGCAGAGGCAGGTGATCTGAGCTCTGTGCGGGAGCGAGTCTCGAAGCTGGCCAGCTTGCTCGATGGGCGCGGGCTCTGGTTGGGAATGCCAGCAGTCGCCGCCGAGAGGCTCAGATTGGAGGGGGAGATGCGGAGGCTCGCGAGGGTCGAGTCTCAGCGAGAGGAGGACTCAAGGTTAGCTGCGATCAGTCGCTCAGTCGACGCAGAGGAGGCCCGAGAGAAGGCGCTCTTAGCTCTAGAGGCGGGCTCCGTTAGAGAGGCGCGGCATTGGCTTGCGTACGCGCTAGAGCGCGGAGGCTCTGAGTGGGCTGGTGCAGGTGGAGTCAGCCGAGATCTTGTCTTGCTCGGGGGAGAGCTCTCCTCCGGTGGTTCCCATGCTGCAGGAGGAGCAGGGGTCACTCGATGAGAGAGACTGCGTCGATCGTTTATTGGGGGCCCGGGCTCTCGGGTAAATCCACAAACATCGCTGTCGTGAGTGAGGTACTTCTAGGTGTCGTGGGGAGTGATGGAATGCGACTCTTGCAATCGAACTCTGATACTCGGAGCTCGGATCGTGTCTGCATAGAGCTCGTGGGGCGCAATGAGAAGAGGGCGGAGATGGAGCTCCTCGCGCCTCCCGGACAAGCTCACTGCCGAGAGATGCGAAGGCTGAGCCTCGCTCGCGTTGAGGGGGTCGTGTTCGTTGCGGATTCTTCGGCGAGCGCGGTCGCTGCGAACCTCGCTGCATTGGATGAGTTGGAGCTCTTGCTCGGTATCTGTGATCGTGAGTTCTCAAGGCTCCCGCTGGTCTTCCAATTCAACAAGTGTGATCTGCGGGATGCTCTTAGCATTCCTCGCTTAGAGGAGCTCCTTAATCCTGGTGGGCGTCCGAGTGTTGAGGCGATCGCTGCGAAGGGTGTCGGGGTCTTCCCTGCTCTGAAGTTGCTGTTGCGGGAGATTGAAGCCGGGGAGAAGAGCTCAGAGCAGTCTCTCAAGCTTCATTCAAATCAGCCGTCAGGGATTGAGTGGGGCACAGGGGGTGGCGTGGTCCTAGCGAGCGTGAGTGAGATGGATGAGTTTGAATTCCTCGCAGATGGGGGAGGCAAACGCACCCTCAAGAGCGTGCTCGCTGGCTACAGCAGCCCGTGGTTGATCGCCGTCGGAGTGCTCGGTGGAGCTCTGTTTCGTGAGCTCATTGGGCTTCTGCGGAC
>JAPKBY010000136.1 GCA_028823185.1 Planctomycetota bacterium | reverse complement strand
CGCTCCGGAGGAAGAAAGTTGGGCAAAAAAGGCGCAGCAGCCCCTGGTTCTAGAGGAAAGACGGGCAGGGTTGGGCTTGTCGGTGGACGAGGGATCACAGGAGCGACTCTCGAAGAGCTAGAGGTCGGCGCCTTCACAGGTTCGGAGGATTTCTTTCTCGGAGCAGAAGACGATGCTGGCATCGTCACAACTCAGAGCGAGATCGAGAGACGTGTCGCAGCGCTCTTGAGCTCTTGCCAGCCGAGACCAGAGGAAGATCCCGCTGGGATGTTCTTCCGCTTCTGGGGAGACAACGCTTTCGTCAACGCTTCGCTTGATGCGCAGAGCACCTTCGGTGTCGACGTCGACACGGCGAGCTACACCCTCGCCCGTCGCTACTTGGCGGAGGGAAATCTCCCGGAGAAGGCACAGATCAGAACCGAAGAGTTCCTTAACTACTTTAAGCCTGATGTAGAGGCTCCCACGGAGGGCGTCTTCCGGGTCCAGACAGAGATCGCCCCTAGTCGCTTTGGCGGCCAGGAGGAGAGGTGGATGTTGCGGGTCACGGTGCGAGGCAAGGACGTCGCCCGCGAAGAGCGGCAGCCCTTGAACCTGACCTTCGTGGTCGATGTCAGCGGATCGATGAACACAAACAACCGCCTCGAGACCGTGAAGCACGGCCTCCGGCTCTTGACGGCGCAGCTAGACGGGAATGACTCTGTCTCGATCGTGGCCTACTCAACGGAGGCTCGCATCATCTTGCCGATGACCTCTGCTGCGAACCGAGCCGTCATTGAAGAGAAGATCCACAGCTTGGAGCCAAAGGGTGGGACGAACGCAGAGGCTGGTCTCAAGATGGGCTACGCCGCCGCTGCGGCTGATCTCTCGGCCGGACGCCACCATCGCGTGGTGTTGCTCTCGGACGGCGTGGCGAACATCGGTCAGACCGATCAAGACCGCATCAACGAAGACATCCAGAAGCAGCGTGATCTAGGCATCTACCTGAACACGATCGGCGTGGGCATGGACAATCACAACGACAACTTCCTCGAGCAGCTCGCCAACAAGGGCGACGGGATATGCAACTACATCGATAACGACAGGGAAGCTCGCCGTGCTTTGGTGGAGAACTTCACTGGCGCCTTCGAGCCGATCGCTCGCGACGTAAAGATCCAGGTCCAGTTCGAGGACAGCATCGTCAAGCGCTACCGCCAGATCGGATATGAGAACCGAGCCATCGCAGACGCCGACTTCCGCAACGACGCGGTCGACGCAGGCGAGGTAGGCGCAGGTCACCAGGTGACGGCGCTCTATGAACTGGAGCTTGAGCCGAACGCCGAGCTCGTCAAAGGGGCTCTCGCTCAAGTGTTCTTGCGCTGGAAAGAGCCTACAGGTGCTGGGCGTGACCCTGCTGAGGACTCCGCCACGGAGCGCCAATGGGCGGCCAGTTTGAATTCAGCTGTGTCTTTAGAGGGCGCCTCTTATGGCTTCCGCCGCGCCGTCTGTGTCGCGCAGTTCGCAGAGCTCTTGCGTCGCAGTGAGCACGCACGCAGCGACTCCCTCGACGTGCTCATCGCCGAGTCAGAGCGCTTAGAGCGTGAGCACTTAGCGGGGCGACCCGGGGCAGATGATGATTTCATCGAGTTCATCGCGTTGATGAAGCGCAGTCGGGAGGTGATTCTGGCCGCACTCGAGGCAAAGCGAGCTCCGCTTGATGATTGTGTCCATGAGCTCCGAGAGCGCCGCTATCGGCAGCACAGCTGCATCATTCTTGAGAAGGGACCCGAGGCTGCTGAGCTCGAGGTTGAGATCGCTTCACTTGAGAAGAGGCTGCGCCAGCTGGTCGAAGAAGAGGCCCGCTGAGCAGCATCTGGACCTCATCAGGCACCCCTCCCTTGAGCTTCAAGGGAGGGGTGCTTTGTTTGAGGGTGCAGATCGCTAGGATCCGCAGACGATGAGACCGAACTGGATCCTGATTGGGGCTGCGCTCGGCGCGACCTTCGTGCTGCACGCCGCCTTCGGCGCGCACTGGCTAGAGACCCGCGCTGACGCTGAGCAGCTGGAGTGGTGGGGCACAGGCGCCTTCCACCACGGCGTCCACGCCCTCGCCTTGCTCGCCTTCGGGCTCTTTCGCAGAGACCGCGCAGGGAGCGACGTCCCAGGCTGGTTACTCCTGAGCGGGCTCTTCATCTTCTCGACCACTCTCTACGCGATGGCCCTCGGAGGTCCGCGCTGGTTAGGCGCGGTGACGCCAATTGGGGGAACGCTCTTGGTGTTGGGATGGGCGGGCTTCGCTCTCTGCGCACGGGGAGCTCGGGAGTGAAGCGCCTCGCACTCCTTGGGGTCTCACTGCTTGCGGGCTGTGAACTCTTTCGTCCGCCACCTGCGATCTTGGACCCGGAGTGGCCGCAGCTCGAGACCTCTGACTTTGGAGAGATGCAAAACGTCTCGATGAGCGGTGGGCTCTGGTTTGGCGGAGGCGTCACCGAGGGCGACGTTAAGCTCGCCTTCAGGCGAGGCGTGAGGCACATCTTGGACCTGAGCTTCGATGACGATGAAGTGGGCTTCGATCTGAAAGAGACGTGCGCGTCCTATGGGATCGAACTCATCGATGCAGGCTTGGTTGATGCGGAGTCGCTCGGAGGGGATGAGAGAGCTTTGGTGTTGGAGATCTTTAGGGATCGAGAGCGCCACCCGTTGCTGGTGGTTTGTGAGGCAGGATCTACCTCAGCCGCCTATTTCGCCCTCTGGCGTATCCTCGATCACGAGATGCCCGTCGACGTGGCGTTAGATGAGGCACGCAGGGCGGGCATGCGGCCAGGGACGCTAGAGGAGTATGTGCGGGCGCAAGCGGCTCTCTTAGGGAGAGAGGATTAGCGCACGCTGCAGTGAGCGCGTCAAAGACGCGCGAGCGCGGCCATAGCTTCGGCTATTTGTGCGCAGTCTTCATCGCTGGTGCAGGCGGGCGGTAACGCGTAGATCGTCTCACCGAGCGGTCGCAAGAGGACCCCATGGCGCAGCGCCTCTGCTCTTAGCGCAGGGGCCTTCGATGTGAAATAGCCCTCGTCTTCGCCGACGAGATCGAAGGCCACGATTCCGCCGGTGCGCCGCAAGCCACGAATGAGCGGAGAGCCCTCGCCGAGGTCGTCGATGATGGCCGCCTCGATCTTTTGGCCGATGTGCTCTAAGCGGGTGGGCGTGTCTTCGGCGCGGTTCAGCTCTAAGGAGGCGAGCGCGACGGCGCAGCCGATGGGATGAGCTGTGAAGGTGTGGCCGTGAAAGAGCGCGTAGCCACGGTTCTCTGAGAGGAAGAGCTCAAAGAGCTCCTCTGTAGCCAAGGTCGCTGCGAGTGGCAGCATCCCGCCGGTGAGGCCTTTCGCGATGCAGAGCAGGTCGGGGGCGATGTCAGCCTTTCGGCAGGCGAAGAGCGAGCCCGTACGACCGAAGCCGGTCATGACCTCGTCGGCGATGAGCGGGATCCCTCGCTGGGCGGTCGCTCGACGCGCGCCTTGGAGGAACTCAATGGAGTGCATCTTCATCCCGGCTGCGCCTTGGACGAGAGGTTCGAGGATGAAGCCCGCGCAACGATCTCCGAGCTCGTCGAGCGCGCTCTCAAGCGCTTCGAGCTCGGCAGGAACTCTCACGGACTCAAAGAGCAGCGGGGCGAAGGGCAGGAAGAAGGGGTCTGGATCACCCACGGACATCGCGCCGAAGGTGTCGCCGTGATAGCCGCCGTCGAGGGCGAGGAAGACCTTTCGCTGAGGCTGACCTCGGTGCATCCATGACTGGAGAGCGATCTTGAGCGCGACCTCAACAGCGGTGGAGCCATCATCAGAGAAGAAGGTGCGAGTGAGCTCCCCAGGGGCCTCTTTGGAGAGCTCCTCAGCGAGCTGTACGGCGGACTCATGAGTGCATCCAGCGAAGAGGACGTGATCTAAGGTCTCCGCTTGGTGTCTCATCGCCTCGACGAGCTTGGGGTGTCCGTGACCGTGGAGCGTGGCCCACCAAGATGAGATGCCGTCGATCACGACGCGCCCATCATCGAGCGTGAGCTTGTTGCCCTTCGCGCCTGTCACGCCGAGGAAGGCGGTCTCGACACCGTGTTGGGTGTAGGGGTGCCAGCTGTGGCGTCGGTCGCGTTCGTGGAGGTCTCTCATGATTTGCCGCAGGTCGTTGGCGCGACCCCTAAGAGCGCAGTGAGATCGTTCTCTTCAAGCCAGGCGTCGAGTGAGCCTGCGCTGAGGGGTTCGAGGCGAGGGAGGTGATAGACGAGCGCCACGCCGCCGAGCTCACGCAGGGTGCGCTCATTGTCGGGGTGCGCTTCACCAACGAGGAAGAGCGCGTCAACCTTCAGGCGTCGGGAGCGCAGCGCCTCAAGCGAGAGCAAGGTGTGGTTGAGGGTGCCGAGCCCCGTTCGCGCGACAAGGATGACCCTAGGCCGCAGACCCGCGATCCAGTCGAGGTTTGTGACGGCGTCAACGAGCGGCACGTGAAGACCGCCAGCTAGCTCGAAGAGCAGACTCTCTGTGGTGGAGTCGCGCTCTCTCTCGTAAGCGGCGTCGAGCGCGATCATGTCGATGCGCTCACCTGCTGACTCGGCGGCGTGGTGGGGGGAGGCAGGGCGCGGATATCGGAAGGCGGGCGGGCCGGTGCTGGCTTCGGGAGCGAGGGCGTTGACGGTGCTAGTGTCACAGTCATCGCCGGTCTGTATCGGTTTCCAATAGCGCACCGTCCCACGACGAGCGAGCGCTCGCGTAAGGAGCGCCGAGACGACGGTCTTTCCGATCTCCGTGTCCGTACCTGCGACACAGTTGGGGGTTCGGTTGGAGCCGGCTCTCTTCGGCAGTGTTGGGTCGAGCTTCGCGGCCAAGACCTTCTCTGCCAAGGCGTCGATGGTCGCCTCCGAATGGTCGGCGTGAATCACGACGCGTAGGCGAGCGGTCCCCTCAGGGACGGTCGGAGGTCTGACAGCTCGCACATCGAAGCCATCGCTCTGGAGTGATGAGGCCAGCGCGACCGCAGCTTCGTTGTCACCGATAGGGATCGGGAGGATCGCTGCGTTCGGTGCGGGCAAGTTGAGGGCGGCCGCTAAGCGCGCAGCCTTCACTCGGATAAGTTCGCGCTCCTCCTCGGCGTCCATGGCTCTCCTTACAGCCAGAGAGAGACAACCTGAAGTGGCTGGTGGAGTGCCTGTTGAGAAGACAAAGGAGCGCGCGCTAGAGAGCAGCTCTTGTCGGAGGGCTGCGCTCCCAACGACGAGGCCTCCGCTCGCGCCGAGCGCTTTGCCGCCAGTGACGACGCGCGCAGCGAGGCGTTCATCGCTCGCGCCGCTCGCGCGCCAAGCGCCAGCTCCACGCGGTCCGATCACTCCGGCAGCGTGCGCTTCGTCGACGATGAGCCAAGCGTCGTGCTCGCTCGCTAGCTCGGCGTAGCGCAGGAGGGGTGCGACATCTCCTTCCATGGAGTCGACTCCTTCAACGAGGATGAGTCTTCGGCGCGCGCCAGCGGCCTCCCGTAGGCAGCGCTCGAGGTCTTCCGGATCGCTGTGCTTAAAGATCAGCGTGCGGGCCTTGGAGAGCCTGCAAGCATCGATGAGGCTCGCGTGGTTGCGCGCGTCAGAGCAGATCACATCTCCCTCTCGCGCGAGGGTGGTCACCACGCCGAGGTTGGCTTG
>JAPKBY010000135.1 GCA_028823185.1 Planctomycetota bacterium | reverse complement strand
ACAACGAAGCCGATCATGACCGCGGGACTCACAACATGCTCACGGGCTATCGACCTAGCCCCGCAGTCATCTTCCCCTCCATGGGCAGCATCACGGCACACGAGCTCGGTCCTCAGAGAGATCTACCTCCCTATGTCTGTGTTCCGGGTGTCGCGAGCAGCTTCGCTGGTAGCGGATACCTGAGCTCCTCATACGCTCCCTTTGGTCTCGGCGCCGACCCTGCGAGCGACAACTTTCGCGTCCGTGATCTAGACGCGCCTAGCGACGTCAACAGCGACCGCTTCAATCGAAGGCGCGCCCTCCTTGACCACGTAAACTCTGAATTCTCCAGCTCACAGTGCTCCGATGAGCTCATCGCCATGGACTCTTTCTATGAGCGAGCCTACGACCTCCTCGGGAGTCAAAGCGCGAAGGATGCCTTCCGGATCGAGCAAGAAGACGACAAGGTCCGCGACCTCTACGGACGCAACCAAGCCGGTCAAAGGATGCTCCTTGGTCGTCGCCTAGTTGAGGCAGGCGTGCGCTATGTCACGATCAATGTCGGCGGATGGGATCATCACGAGGGCATTCATAAGGGCCTCAAAAAGAACCTACCTCAAGTAGACCAAGCCTTCGCCAGGCTCCTAATTGACCTAGACGAGCGCGGGCTTCTAGACACAACCCTCGTCCTGCTCACCTCCGAGTTTGGGCGCACACCGAAGATCAACCCCAAGGGTGGGCGCGATCACTGGCCCGGCTGCTTCAGCGTGGTCATGGCCGGAGGAGGCGTAAAGCGTGGCTATGTGCACGGGCGATCCGACGCCACGGCCTCTGCGCCTGAGGAGAAGCGAGTCGGCCCTGAGGACTTCGCCCGTACGGTCTTCATGCTCACTGGAATTCAGCCAGACAAAGAACTCATGTCTCCCGGGGACCGCCCCTTGAGCATCCAAGAGAACGGCAACCTCCTGCGCGACATCCTCGCCTGATCCGACTGTGCGCATTAGCCAACTGACAGCTGCGCTCCTCTCGGTCTCTGCGCTCGCAGCACCGAGCCTCGCTCAATTTCCCTCTCTAGAGCTCCTCCAACCGCGTGGTTTTCAGCGAGGCTTTGAGATAGAGCTCCAACTCTCTGGTAGCGCGCTCAATTCAGCGCGCGGAATCCTCTTCGACACAGAAGGCCTCAGCCTCAAAGAGATCACCGCCGAGGGTGACCGAGTCACCGCCCATGTCATCGTCGCCGATGACTGCCCCTTAGGTCTTCACTCTCTCCGTGTTCGCACAGCCACAGGCCTCTCCAATCTGCGAACCTTCTCTGTCGGTGTCCTTGAAGAGGTCTTTGAAGCGGAACCCAACGGGACCTCTCCAGAGGCTCAACTGATCGAGATCAACTCGACCATTAACGGCGTCGCAGACGATGAGGATCTCGACCTCTATGCCTTTGAGGGAGTCAGCGGTCAGCGCGTCTCCGTTGAGATCGAGGGGCTGCGTCTAGGCGACACGCTCTTTGATTCCGCCATAGCCCTCTTCGATCCAGATGGCTTCCGAATCGCCTCCTCCGACGACTCGTCCTTAGGGAGGCAAGATGGTGTCTTCAGCGTCGTCCTCAACAAGAGCGGTCGCCATCTTGTCCATGTCCGTGAGAGCTCCTACAAGGGGAATGGCAACTGTCGCTACCGGCTTCACGTCGGGAGCTTCCCGCGCCCCATCTTCGCCGTCCCTGCAGGTGGACCGGAAGGTGAGCCTCTCACCCTCAGCGCTCTCGGCGATGGAGCCGGCGTCATGGAGGCGACGGTGACTCTTAGTACAGCTAGGTCAGCTTGGGGACCCACCCTCCCCGGCGTCTCAGCTGTTCACATCGAAGACTCACAAGGCATCAGTCCAACACCGATCTTTCTTCGGGCCTCCTCACTCACAAACGTCCTCGCTGCTGAGCCGGATGAGTCACATGATCTCGCCACTCGTTTCACAGCGCCCGCAGCTTTGAACGGAGTCCTAGAGGCGCCAGGTGACCGGGACTCCTTCCGCTTCACTGCAAAGAAAGGCGAGCGCTGGGAGCTCAAGGTTCATGCGCGCAGTCTTCGCTCTCCGCTTGATTCAGTCCTCAGCGTTCACGCAGCTAATGCTGATCAAATCTCCTCCAATGACGACGACGACGGCCCCGACAGCAAGCTCGACTTCACCGCTCCAGCAGACGGTGACTATGTCCTTACGATCGCAGACCACCTAGGGAGCGGAGGCCCGACGCACGCATACAGGCTTGAGGTCGACCGCTCACGCCCCAGCCTTAGCATTGGGCTCGGCGGAGTACGGAAATATGTCTGTGTCCCGCGTGCCGGCCGCAGCGTCATCGCAATTCAGGTCGAGCGGGACTCATTCTCCGGTGAGATCGCTATCGCGCTGGGAGATCTCCCTCCAGGCGTAACGGCCACCGCGTTACCTGTGCGCGCGGGCACGAGCAATGTGCCCTTGCTCTTTGAAGCAGAAGCCACCGCTGAAGAGGCAGAGGCTCTCATCAAGGTCAGCGGCGTCGGGGCAGGTGGCGTCAGCTCTGAACTACGTGATGAGGTGCTCCTCGTAGAGGGACGCAACAACCAGATCTACTGGACACACACGCTCGATCGCCTCCCGCTCGCTGTCACGGAAGTCGCTCCTTTCAGCGTACGCGCGATCGCTCCCCAGGTCCCTCTCTTGCAGAACGGCCTGCTCTCAGTAGAGATCGTCGCTGAGCGCAGTGAGGGTTACAACGGTGAGATCTCTCTAGCCTTGGTCTCGCTACCACCCGGCGTCACCGCTACCCGCGGAGCCAGCATTCCTGAGGGAGCGTTGAGCACGTTGATACATTTCGACGCGAGCAGCGACGCGGCGCTGGGCTCTTGGCCTCTCGTCATTGCAGCCGAAGCAAACATTCCAGGAGGCCGCGCACGCTTAGCCACCCAGATCTTCGAGCTCGTCATCGAGCGGCCATTTGTCAGCTTCAAGACACAGTCCGTGAGCGTCGACCAAGGCAGCACGGGAGACATGTTTGTTGAGGTGACACGGCACGATGGGTTTAGAGGTACCGCTCGAGTCAACCTCCTCGGGCTACCCCACCAAGTCACCACTCCAGCGTTGACCCTAGACGCGAACACTGACTCGCTGATCTTTCCCATCAGCGCAGGTACAGAGGCGCCCACAGGCCGGCACCGCACGCTCTCCTTCAACGCGACCTTTACACTCGATGGCGGTACGCTCATCCAAGGCCTCTCTGCGGCAGAGCTGCACGTAAACACGCCTCCGAAGGTCGTGATCGAGAAGAAGCCCGTCCCCGTCGTGAAGAAAGAGGAGCCCAAGAGTCCTGAAGTGAAGAAGGAGCGTCCCCCAACGCGCCTTGAGAAGCTGCGCAGAGAACACGCTGAACGCGTCCGCGAGCGTGAAATAGCCGACGCCCCGCCCACCAATGGAGGAGCCTCATGATCTTGGAGCTGCTCTTCGCTCTCGCCGCCGGCGACACAGTCATCAACTTCTCCGTCTATCCGGCCGAGATCCACCTCGATGATGCGCTCGACTCACAGCGCATCGTGGTCATCGGAGAGGACTACGACTCTTCATCCATCGATTTGACCGCCAACTCCGTAATGAGGATCGTCGATGAATCCATAGCCAACATCCGGGATGGCGTACTCACTCCGCTCGCAGATGGAGAGACCAGCCTAAAAGTCCACTCGCGCGGTCAGTCGCGAATGATCCCGATCAAGGTCTCCAACTCAAACATCACTCCTGATGTCAGCTTTAAGTTAGACGTCGTCCCTATCTTTACCGCTGCCGGGTGCAACGCCGGCACCTGCCACGGCCAATCGAAAGGGAAAGATGGCTTCCACCTCTCGCTCTTTGGCTATGACCCGGGTGGTGATCACAAAGCCCTCACGGAAGAGCTCCCTGGCCGACGCCTCAACTTTGCATTCCCTGCGAGCAGTCTCCTCTTAGAAAAAGTCACCGGCGCCGTCCCTCACACAGGCGGGCGCCTGCTGGAGCCCGAAGGTCGCGAGTATGAGCTGCTGCGACGCTGGATCGACAAGGGCGCTCCCGCTGATCCCAAGCTCACCCCAAAGGTCACACACATCGAACTGCTCCCACCAGAGCTCCTCCTCAGGGGATCAGAGAGGACGGTCCAACTCATCGTCCGCGCTCACTACTCGGACGGCACTGATCGGGACGTCACCGACTCCGCCATCTTGCGCACCTCGAATGATGTCTCCGCCGGCCTCTCTAATGGCGGGGCTGTGCGCTCAGGTGTCCCCGGTGAAGCCTTCGTCACCGCCAGCTATGACGTACATACAGTCGGCACCGCCGTGACCGTCATCCGCGATGCTCCTCCCGCGCGCTGGCATGACTCGGCAGAGGGGATCCATCCAGCTAACTATGTGGACGAATTCGTAGAGCAGAAGCTGCGCCGTGTGCGCGTGACACCCTCTGGCATCTGTAATGACGAGACCTTCCTTCGCCGGGTCTACATCGACATCGTCGGCGCCTTGCCGAGCCAAAGTGACAGGGCTGGTTTCATCGCTGACAAATCCACGACGAAGCGTGCCGACTTGATCGATCAACTATTAGATCGCAAAGAGTTTGCTGAGATCTGGGTGATGCAATGGGCTGAACTGCTTCGCATCCGCTCCAACAATGACATCTCAGAGAAGGCCGCCCTCCTCTACTTCGAATGGATCCGCGACCGGATCTCCGAGAATCTTCCAGTCGACGAGATGGTGCGCCAAATACTGGGCGCCTCTGGAGGAACGTTCAGCAACCCTCCGACCAACTTCTATCAAGTAGAGAGAGATGACCTCGTCTTAGCAGAGAACATCGCACAAGCATTCCTGGGCATCCGCATTCAATGTGCAAAATGCCACAACCATCCCTTCGACCGATGGACTCAAGACGACTACTACGGCTTCGCAGCCTTCGTCTCCCAGGTCGGGCGCAAGGCCGCCGAAGATCCTCGTGAGAGGATCATCTACGACAAGAGCTCGGGGCAGATTCGTCACCCAGTCAGTGATCGAGTCATGAAGCCCGCCTTCCTCGGCGGAGAGATACCTGATCTTGAGGGGCGCGACAGACGTCACGCCCTCGCAGATTGGATAACCTCAGGAGAGAACCCTTGGTTCGCTCGCTCCCTCGCGAACAGGGTCTGGGCTTACTTCATGGGGCCAGGAATCGTAGAGCCCGTAGATGACTTCAGAGTCTCTAACCCTCCGTCCAACGCAGCTCTCCTCGACGAACTCTCTCTACGACTGGTCTCGTATGACTTCGATTTCAAACAGCTCGTCCGGGACATCACCAACTCTCGCTCTTATCAACGCGACACGGCCTCGAACGAGACAAATCGAGAGGACCTACGAAACACGGCACGCTTCCAAGTGCGACGTGTCCGCGCCGAGACTCTCTTAGACCTCTACTGCCAAGCGACGGAGGTCCCTCAAAAGTTCAACGGCCTGCCATTGGGAGCACGCGCCATTGAGATCGCCGATGGCGCTACCACTAATTATTTCCTCAAGACCTTTGGTCGAAGCGAGCGCGGCAGCGTCTGCGCTTGTGAGGTCACGCTTGAGCCTTCTCTCTCTCAAGCTCTCCACCTTCTGAATGGTGACGTAGTCCACAAGAAGATCACGGAGGGGGGCCTCATCACGCGCTGGGTTGAGTCCCAAAAGACCCCGACACAGGTGCTGACAGAGATGTATCTGCTCGCCCTCTG
>JAPKBY010000134.1 GCA_028823185.1 Planctomycetota bacterium | reverse complement strand
GATTTCTCCTTGATCGCCTTGCTGCCCTCGAGGACATCTCCGCTCATCGAGAGGAGGAGAAGAACGAGAGAAATCATCTGCCGGGGAGAGAGCCCGACGCTCGCAACTTTTCAAAGCGCCAGGCGTCTTCAACGATTCGGTCAAGCTCGGCGCGTTTAGGCTCCCAACCCAAAACGTCCACAGCGAAGCGCCCGCCAGAGACGAGAATCGGCGGATCCCCTTCGCGTCGCTCACCCGTTTGAACAGCGACCTCTAGACCAGTGATGCGCTCAACCGAGGCGATGACTTCACGAACAGAGAAACCTCGCCCGGTCCCGAGATTGCATGCGAAGCCTCCGTCGGATTCACAGCGCTTGAGCGCGAGCAAGTGAGCGTCCGCGAGATCCTCGACGTGAACGTAGTCCCGAATGCACGTTCCGTCCGGAGTGTCGTAGTCCGTGCCATAAATAGTGAACGGAGTCGCGCCAGGCTGCGTAGCACGCATGACAAGAGGAATGATGTGCGTTTCAGGATCGTGCAGCTCACCGATGGTGGCGTCGTGAGAGGCTCCGGCTGCATTAAAATAGCGCAAGCGCGCGACCTTAAACCCGTAGGCCCTCGCGAAGTCATCAGCGATAAACTCCACAGCGAGCTTCGATCGCCCATAGGGCGAGATCGGGTCTCTTGAGTGATCATCCGGTATAGGCACCTCATTCGGCACGCCATAGACAGCGCATGTGCTCGACATAACGATGTGCTGGCAATCAGCATCGCGCATCGCCTCAAAGAGGTTCCAGGCCCCGAAGAGATTTGTCCCGTAGTAACCCTCTGGATCACGGACCGATTCCCCGACATAGCACTTTGCCGCGAAGTGCATCACAGCGCGTGGCTTGTGCTTCCGCAGGACCTCAGTGAGAGCTCCTCTGTCGCGCACATTGATCAGCTCTAAGGGGCAATCAACGAGCTCCTTAAAGCCCGTAGACAAGTCGTCAACAACGATCGTCTCTAGCCCTTGTTGCTGCAACAAGCGCACGGCGTGGCTGCCCACATAACCAGCGCCGCCAGTGACGACGATGGGCCCAGAACTGGAGCTATTATCAGCACTCATGATGTTGTGAGCATAGGCCACTATCACTTGAAGACCCATTGGAAACCCTAGGATCAAAGCTGTCGCGAAGTGCCCTAGGAGCCCATTGACGACCAAAAACCCGGCCAAGACTTAGATATACAGCTTCCTTTGACAACCCTCAGCTGTGGATGAATCACCCCTAATAGAGCGAATGCGAAGGCCATGCGATGATCTTCATGTGCGCTGAGTTCGATTCGCTTGGAGAAATCAGGCTCGCCGTCAATTTCAAGTGACTCACCTGACCACTCACAATCAAAGCCCGCAGCGCTGAGTCCTTCACATAGAACTCGACCCCGAGCCGACTCTTTCCCATCTAGAGTTCTAAGTCCTCTCAATCGGCTGGCTCCAGCTCCGCGAGACGCCGCAGCGGCAGCGACCACAGCGAGGACAGGCGCCAGATCCGGCTCTCCGCTTAGATCAAGATCAGCGACGCAGACGGGAGGTCCAGCTGCGATCAGCCTGCCAGCCTCCTCCTCAACGAGGCAACCAAAAGAACGAAGGTGCTGAACGATCCTCCAATCGCCCTGGGAGGACCCTGCTTGAGGGGCCGGAACTTCGACCCTTACTTCAGCTAGACACCCTGCAGCCAGAGCGACCGCAGCGGCGGAGGCATCAACCTCAACAAGCAGCGGCCCTTCAGGGTCAACAGCGCTCCCCAACACATGGACCGAAGCGTCGGAGCTTGTCACCTGGAACCCGAAGCGCCCCAGCAAGTACTTCGTCATCTCAAGATAAGGCTGGCTGGGGATCGTCCCATGGACTTCCACAGAGCCGCCGCCGCATGCTGCGAGCCCGATCAGCAGCCCGCTCAGCTCCTGACTTGAGCACGGATCACGCAGGACAAGGTCCCCAATGGCTGATCGCCTAGAAATCCGCGATGGCCAGGCTCCCTCGCGCTCAAGCTGCAATCCTGCCCGTTCAAGGCACGTCCAAAGAGGTTCGCTCTCTCGAGCCAACAAGCTGCCCTTCGCAGCGATCTCCCACTCTCCCACACCGCTGAAGACAGCACAGACGGGTGCCACCCTGCCCAAAAAGCCCGACTCTCCGACCTCAAGTGAAGCGCCCCCTTCCATGGCGCCCCCCTCGACAAGAAGTGAATCGCCTGAAATCGTGATCGAAGCCCCTAGCGCCTTCGCGCACGCCATGCCGGCCTTCAGGTCCTCTCCCGTTTCGTTCCAACCGGATGGGGCACCTGAGACCAAGCTCACCGAGCGCCGAAGACTTGCCGCCATCAACAGGCCCCGCAGGGCTAGGGATTTAGACATCGGCAATGCCGCCATCCCCGCCGCAAGCCTCGGGAGCCGCCTCCCCAGCCCGTGTTCAATTTGAGCGCCCACATGTCTCATTGTAGCCTCTACATCCTGCTGCCATAATCCCCGGCTCACACGCTCCCCCCATCAAGCCAACCAACATGCAGAACAACAACGCATACCTCGGTCGAAACGACGACATCCCCGGCCTCAAGCTGATCGCCTCCGGCAAGGTCCGAGACATCTACGAGATCAACGAAGAGCACCTGCTCTTCGTGACGACAGACCGCATCTCAGCCTTCGATGTCATCATGAACGAGGGCGTCCCCAACAAGGGCAAGGTCCTCACCACGATCACCGCTTGGTGGTTTGAGCAGACCGCGGACATCATCCAAAACCACATCGTCAGCACAGACGTCAACGATGTCGACGGGCTTGACGATCACTGGAAGGAGCAGCTTCACGGGCGCGTCCTCATCGTAAAGAGAGCTCAGCCCACACCCGTCGAGTGGGTGATTCGAGGCTATATCGTTGGTAGCGGCTGGAAGGAGTATCAAAGCACACAGTCCATCTGTGGCATCGCTCTGCCCGCCGGCCTCGAGCAAGCGCAGAAGCTTGAGCAAGCGATCATGACTCCGACAACAAAAGACGACACACACGACGAAGCGATCACACAAGAGCAAGCGCGCGAGCTGGTCGGCGAGCAAGTCTTCGAGGAATGCTTGGCCGCGTCGCAAGCCCTCTTCCAGCGCGGCTCGGAGCTGCTCGGAGAGCTCGGCATCTTGCTGGCAGACACGAAGTTTGAGTTTGGCATCTGCAATGGAAAGGTGATGCTCATCGATGAGATCCTCACGCCTGACTCCTCGCGCTTTTGGCCTGCCGAGCAATACCGCACTGGCATCTCCCCCCCCAGCTACGACAAGCAGATCTTGCGCGACTATCTCGAGACGCTTGACTGGGACAAGAACTACCCCGCGCCCGAACTGGACCCTGCGGTGCTTGAGCGCGTAAGCGAACGCTACCATGAGGTCTGCGAGAAGATCGTCAACAGCACCACGGAGGTGGCCTCATGAAGGTCGCCCTCCTCATGGGCTCCGACTCTGACTTCCCCCGCTTGGAAGACTGCGTCGCGACCCTAAAAGACTTTGGCGTCCCGGTCACAGCTAGAGTCATGAGCGCTCACCGCACGCCGGAGGATGTCGTTCAGTTCGTTGAGACCGATGGCCCCGCTGACGGAGTCAGAGTGTTCATTTGCGCAGCCGGTGGCGCGGCCCACCTCGCTGGGGTCGTGGCCGCACATACCAATCTGCCTGTCATCGGCATCCCGATGGACAACCCACCGCTCGGAGGCTTAGACGCACTCCTCGCTACGGTCCAGATGCCTGGCGGTGTCCCCGTCGCGACCGTAGGTGCAGGGCGCGGTGGCCCAATCAACGCCGCCTTGCTCGCCATAAGGATCCTCGCAATCAGCGATGAGACGCTCGCCGGACGCCTCGCTGAATTCACCAAGAGCCAAGCCGCCAAGGTTCACAGCAAAGACGCAGCCCTGCAGGCCAAGCTCAGCAACTCATGACAGATATAAATTCCGCCTCTGCTAATTCACCCCTAGAGACCCTGTCTTGGCAAGGTGGGAGACCGGGTCATGTGCAGATGGTAGAGCAGACCTTGCTCCCCACGGAGTTCCTCGAGCTGGAAGTGAGGACTGTGGACGAGATGGTAGACGCGATCTACCGACTCGCCGTCAGAGGAGCTCCTGCGATCGGCGTCGCAGCTGCCTATGGGGTTCTGCTAGGCGTCCAAGACCTCACCGGCTCAACAGCCCAAGAGGTCATGGCATCTCTCAAGGAGACCTGCGATCGCCTCGCGAAGTCCCGCCCTACGGCAGTGAACCTCTTCTGGGCTCTCGAGCGCATGAGCGCCTGCGCCGAATCATCAGCAGCCGCGAGCGCGAGCGGTGATGAGATCATCGGAGCTCTCTTCGAGGAGGCAGCGAGCATTCACTCCTCCGACAAGGACACTTGCCAACGGATGGGTGCCCACGGCGCAGAGCTCATCCGTGATGGCGCGCGCATACTGACCCACTGCAACGCGGGCTCGCTGGCTACTGGCGGAATGGGCACGGCGCTCGCCCCGATCTACACAGCAGCACAGCAAGGCAAGCGGGTGAGTGTCTATGCCGACGAGACCAGGCCCTTGCTACAAGGTGCACGCCTCACAGCTTTTGAGCTCATGAGGGCTGGAATAGAGACAACCCTGATAACCGACAACACCGCAGGCTGGGTCATGCGTGAAGGACGCGTTGACATGGTCATCGTCGGCTCTGATCGAATCGCCAGGAACGGAGACGTCTGCAACAAGATCGGCACCTATTCAGTCGCCGTCTTGGCGCGCGAACACGGCATCCCCTTCTTCGTGGTGGCGCCCCTCTCAACCTTCGACATGACCATCGCAGATGGCTCAAGAATTCCCATCGAAGAGCGCCCGTCTGAAGAGGTCACCAACCCTTTTGGCCGTCGCATCGCCCCCGAGGACTGCAAGGTCTACAGCCCAGCCTTTGACGTCACACCAGCTCGCTTGGTCAGCGGGATCGTGACAGAGGTCGGCATCTTGAGAAACCCGACCAGCTATGCGATCGAGGCAGCCTTCAAGGATGCGGGGCTCGAGATCCCTGACCTGCTCGACAGCGGTGCCGTAAAGGGCACCAGCGCGCTCCGATAAAGGCCGCAGGAGCCCTGAAGGGCAGTTTTTCGCAATCGCTCTACAGACTTGCAATTGCACGGTCCGATCATGTGGGAGTCACCCCAACCCCCACTACCATGACCAATACAAAGCCCAAGGCCAAAAAGGCCAAGCCCGCAAAAGCGACCGCAACCAAGAAGAAGGCGGCCAAGAAGCCGACAGCCGCAAAGATGGCCAAGCCCACCCCCGAGGCTAAGAAACGAGCCAAGAAAGCGGCAAAGCACGCTCACGAGAACAACCGCAACCCGCTCCGTCCGGACGAGATGTCTGGAGACCTTGTCGAGTTCATCACCGCGATTGACTCATACAAGCGCATTCACGAGCGCCCCTTCCCGAGCTGGTCTGAGGTCTTGGTTATCGTCAAGGCGCTCGGCTACGAGCGCGCAGGCTGAGCGAGCACTGCGTCCCAGCCGCGACGCAACTCATCAGGCTCTAATCCGTCTCCGACCACAACAATCGTTGAGGACGGAGGCGGCGCCTTTTCCAGAGGACCGAACTCAAGCCAGTCGTGAATTCCATGAACAGCGATTGCTTGGGCTGAACCCACGCAATGAAAGATGCCCTTGATCCTAAGGATCTGCTGCCCACGTCGCGCGCCCAGGAACTGCAACCACATCTTGA
>JAPKBY010000133.1 GCA_028823185.1 Planctomycetota bacterium | reverse complement strand
CGATATTCGACGTGAACCAAGAAGAGTCCGATGCATAAAAAGCCGACATAGATGTGCGCCTGCAACCAAGTCGATGAGCGCAGGAGCGGCAAGAGAGAGAGCTTCTTTCGCACATTATAGATCGCCAAGAACACGACAGAGCCGAGGGCCAACCACCCGGTGGTCTCGTGCGCGTCACGCAGGGTCAGCGACCAAGCGCGGCACCACAAGAGCAGGATGACCGCGCTCACCGCGAGAAGCGCCGTGTTAACGATGCGTCTGCGTACGAGCTTTGTCATCGCTGCGCCCACTCTGCGAACTCTGTCAGGTCGTTGAAGTCGACCCTTTCGAGGGCGTCATGTGGACACGCCAAGTGGCACGCGGGCCCAGTCAACTGGTCGATGCAGAGGTCGCACTTGGTGGCCTTCAGGGCTGGTCGCCCCTTCTGACTGACATACATCTCTCCGGCAGCAGAGCGCGTCTCCACCATTCGGATGTTCTCGTAGGGGCAGTTATTGGAGCACGTCCCACAGCCGATGCAGTTCGGGTCGTTGATCACGACCTGCCCACCGAGCGACTCGCGGCTGATCGCTCCCGTCGGACAACCGATCATGCACACTGGGTCAGCGCAGTGCATGCAGGCGTTCGCGATCATGAAGCGGTCATGGACGGGACCATGACGGATGAAGCGCGGGTTGTCGTCGTGAGCCGTAGCGCAAGCGCGCACACAGTCGTCACAGCGAGTGCAACGATCAAGATCGATGACCATGGCGGCGGTCCCGTTCGTGAAGCGATTATCCACGAGGAACTCGACCATGCCGCGGTCGACGCCGCTCTTGTCCTTCAACACGTCAAGAGGGCTGACGCCCTGGAGAGGCGCTGGCTCAATGAGCTCAGGCAGCGCGCTCTCGCTCATCGATGGAAGGACAAACTTTTCGATAACGGAGGTCGGAATGACGACCACATCTACATAGCCGAGCGCTCGCAAGGTCCGCTGGAGCGGGACGGCGGAGTTCGGATTCCGCCAATTATTAGCGAGCTCCTCTAGGCCGTAGGCGCGGCCAGGGCCTAAGTAGCTGATCGTGCGCTCGAGCCCCTCAACGCGGCGCGTGATCCTCGCGAAGCCACAGCGGACCATGATCACGCCGTTGGGGTACTGCCCCTCTGTCGCAATGACGGGCTCCTCCTCGAGGCGTGTGCCCATCCGGCCCCACTCGAAGGCGCCGTGGCTGTGGAGCTCTGCTTGCTGAGCGATCCTGTCCAGACAAAGGGGCCGGATCAACCTACGCAGCAGCTCCGTCGGGTCGCTAGCCCCGCGGAGAGAGCACTCCATCACGACTGAGGAATGCTTCGACTCCTCCGCCTCACTGAGGACCCACTGCCAGATCTGCTCGTCCTCGTCGAGGCGATGAACGATGACCACCTGTCCGCCGAGCTCCTCTGCCGCCCTCTCTGTCAGCTGAGCGCGAGCCTCTGGGCTCGTCAACCCGGGAGCGCAGAGCAGGGCGCTGACCCGCAGCTCGCCAGATCGATCCCTGACTTCGCCGATCACCTTGATGGCGACGTCGTCGTCACCCAGCCGAAGCTCCGTCGCTTCAGCGCTCGGAGCCCGAAAGTTGAGGGCCTCGATGAAGAGCTCGTTGAGGTCACCTGACGCGATCCCAGCGCGAATCAGCGGCGTGTCACCAACCCCGTCAAAGGTAGAGGTCGCACGCAAATACTGACGCAAGGCGCGCTCCCGAAAGAGCTCGTCCACGTGCTCTCGGAACTCAGCGAAGGCCTTGCGGAGATCCCGCAAGCCTTGCCAACGGATCTCCAAGAGCTCCGTTCCGTCCTCATCTGCGAAGAGCGTCGCCGTTCGGGGCGTGCGACCGAGCGCTGCGATCTCACCGAACAGGGAGCCCTCACCCAAGAGCGTGGTGCCGTGCCGTGAGACGACAGCGTCGACGTCTGTAAGGATGATCGGGACATAGTCATCTTCGCTGGGCCCCTCTCCATCGGAGTCGTCCAGGAGCTCGCCAGGATCATCGCGCGCTTCCGGCTCACGTCGGTTATTCCAGAGCTGTGAGATGGCGCCCCAAATCCCCCTGCGATCTGCGGTCGCCTTCCCCAGCTCGGAGGGGCTCAAGCTTGAGTTCTCCAAGACCACGCGCACGGAGCCCTTCATGACGAAGAAGGCCGAGTGCCCATAATCCCCCTCACGAACGATGACCTCTCCTCTCTCTCGCACGATGACGCGAGATTCATGCTTCAAGAGCTTCTCTAGCTTGGCTCGGTTCTCCGAAGCCATGCCTGCCCACGGCTCCAAATCCAGCACTCTGGAGAGATCATCCCCGGACCACTCTGGGCCGAAGGGGTGATCCCAGCGGCCAGGTGTTTTTGTAACCAACGACATGTGGAAGGATCTCTGGACTATCGTCCAGATCGTTTCTCCACGATGTATGTGCTGGGGTCAGGTAAGAGCTCCGAGATGCCCGCGAGGCCCGAGCCATCGCCGAGCGACTCCGCGAGCGCCTTCCCCGCGTCACGAACCTTGTCGGCAGCGGCCTCTGTCTTCTCATTGCCCGCCGCCATGATCACAGCAAGAACCTCGCTGTGAGCGTCACCGAGAGCGCTCTTGACCGCAGAGATCGCCTCAAGCGCCGAGCTCACACGCGCCATCATCGCCTCTTTATACGCCCCATCATCCGTCGCCTTCGAGAGCCCTCGCAACCCGAACTCAAGGTCTACCACCTTGCCGATGACGTAGAGCAAGTGCAGCCGCTCAGGCTTCGCCGCCTCGTTCTTTCCGCCGTGTAAGAAGTTATGTCGGACGTGCCCCTGGGACCAGGCGACGAGCTCGAAGCCAACGCTCCCCGCGGTGTGACCGCCGACGTCCACGAGCTCGGGATCCGGGACGCTGTGACAGCCCATGCAATTCGACGCCAAGTCGTAGAGGTTCTCAGGCCTGATCATCCCAGCAGCGACGGAGCTCGCGATCCGCGCCAAGCGATGCTCAGCCGTCTCCTTTGCGCGCTCCTCCGGAGTGATCTTCACCCCCTCCGCGGTCTTGCCATAGTCTTGGTGAAGATCCACCCAATCGCTGGCTGGACCGTGGCAGCTCTCACAGCTGATGCCCCACTTGCCCTCGAGTTCATCTCCCTCATCCTCGGCGTACATGGTCACGTGACAGGTCTGGCACTTAGCGACCTCGACCGCGTAGTCGTCGAAGCCGAGATTCTCGAGAATCTCTTCTGCCTTCTCAGAGCCGTCCAGCTCCTCGTAGGCCTCAAAGTGGGTCGTCCCCTCCCACGCACGGACCTCACCATCATGACACTTGATGCATCCCTTTTGAGGATCCTCGGGGCCCACCACACGACCATCCGAGAGCCGCTCGGGGCCGCTCTCTGCCAGACCTAAGCCATAGCCAGCGCCGACGAGAACGACCAAGGCCAAGAGGACACGAGGTCGGTAGAAAGCACGGTCGGGAGCAAAGTTCATCGGTGACTCCATATATCGTTTATCAAGCGTCGAGGTCGAGGTCTGTCTTCGGTACCGCAATACAAAGCAGGCAGCTGCCCGCCTCTGGATTCTCTGAGGGATCACGAAGGTACTCGACCTCGCCAGATCGAACAGGGACCTGACACGTGCCGCAATCACCAACGCAACAGCCCGACTCCAAGACGATCCCATTTTTCTCGGCCAACTCCAAGAGTGAGCCCGATTCAGAGGACCACGTCACCGTCTTCTGGGACTTCTTAAAGCACACCTGGAGCTCGCTCGCCGCGGCCTCAGCCCTCACATCGGTTGGCTTGATCGCGGCCACACTCTTGGCTCCGAAGGCCTCCATATGGACATTCTCGGCGGGCACCTTCCATGTAGCGAGGCTCCCTTCGACCGCGTCCATCATCGGACCAGGCCCACAGATGTAGAACGAGTAGCTCTCCTGCGCTCCGCTGGGAAGGACCTCTTGGAGGAGAGCGATGTTCATATATCCGGCCCGGTGCAAGACAGAGCCCCCTACAGTGGAGCCGACCAAGGCCGCGTCACGTTCAGTCGGGAGGCTGTAGCAGAAGGCTAAATGAAAGTTAGCCCTGCTCTGACAGAGCGCTTCCAAGTGCTCACGCTGAACGACCTCGTCTCCGTTCTGGTTCGCGAAGAAGAAGTAGATCTCTCGCTCTGGTTGCTGCTCGATGATCGAGTTGCACATCGAGAGCAGCGGAGTCACCCCGACCCCTCCAGCGATGAGGACGATCGGCGTCGGGTCAGCCAGATCAGCAAAGAACTTCCCGGAGGGCTTACGCACGTCCAGGATATCGCCCTCATTGATCTCTTCGTGCAGATACCCAGAGACCAATCCATCAGGGACCTTCTTCACGCTGATTCGATAACGCTGAGGATCGTATGCGTCCGAGAGGGAGTAGCATCGAACGACATCCTTCGGTTGATTGGGGATGCGGAGGCGGAAGGTGAGGAATTGCCCCGGCTGAAAGAACGGTAGGACCTTTCCATCGCGCGGCGCGAGATAGAAGGAGGAGACGCTCCCGCTCTGGTTCTCATTTCGGTCGATGCGCTCCACCGTAAAGTTTCGATAGCCGTTCCACCCCAACTCCAACTCACCCTGTCGGGTCTTCAGGGCGAGAGCGTGCTGCTCTACTCTGAGGTGTTGTTCTGTTCGAAGCAGCTTGAATGATTCAGCAGCCCTCCGACGCGCGTCGAGCTCAGCCAAGCATGCGAGGAGCAGCCGTAAACCGACGAGGAGCGCGATGATGGCTCCGAGGATGCGCAGAGCAGCGACGTTTTCCATGAACTCACTCAAAGCTCACCGTCGGCACAGCAGATCTGAGGGCCCTAAAACTTGAAGAGCAGTTCAACGCGACCTCCAACAAAATCGTCTTCTCCTTGTTCTCGATACCCGCCATAGAGGTCATAGGCCACGATCATGTGCTGCCCAAAGGCGCGCTGATAGCGGCATCCGATGGCGGCGGCGCTCTGGTCTGAGCCGTCCGTAACAGACCGTGCGCCCACCTCCAGGATGAGCTGTTCGCGCCCCTCGTTGAAGATGAATTGACGCCCAAAGGCGGCGCCCGCCGCGTTATCTGCGTCATTCCCTAGGGGGGCTCCGACCGTGCCGAGCCCCGTCGCGGCGAAGAGGATCCCCGTGCGCCCCAGAGGACCTCCAGCTAACGGGTTTCTAGCGGCACTCGAATATCGATCCAACCCGACGAAGGCGTCGAGGTAGACCAGATCTTCGCTGTGATGCGGAGTCCATGAGAGCTCACTGAAGAGCAAGGTGCCTCGCGTTGTCGCGCTGCTCTCCTCATCAGGTTGCGAAGTGTTGATCCTGACCGTGCTGTTCAAGTGCCCGAGGCGCTGAGTGACGCTGACCCCTGCGAAGAGGGCGTCACCCGTCAAGTCCGAGGTAGAACGGATGACATCCACCTCCACTGTCGATCCTGTGAGGTCCGCCTCGCCCAGCAAGCCATATAGCCTCGCCGTCTCGTCCTCCACGCCACCTCCCCGATGGATGTCGTCCCACGCGAAGAGCGCCGTGATCCGTAAGTTAGAGACGTCGCCGATGTCGAGCGAGTTCCTCGTGAAGGCGACAGCGTCAAGGTTGTCGTCGATGAGCTGGCCTCCTTGAAAAGAGATCGGTTGCCTACCGACAGAGAAGCCGACGTCCTTTTGCCCGAAGTCATGTGGGTCGAGCGCCGGAAAGATCTCGCCGAGTTCTCCCTCGAAAAAGAGCGTCTCAACGCGCGT
>JAPKBY010000001.1 GCA_028823185.1 Planctomycetota bacterium | reverse complement strand
TCGCCTTCGGTATGCGCAGCTGATACTGGCGCATGAGCTGGTCCCAATCGGCACAACGAGGCGACTCCGTATAGGTCTGGAAATCACACAAGGGGTCGAAGTTGTCCGGAGCGCTGAAGTACATAAAGAGGCGAGTCCCTGTACGAAAGATCTCCATGCGTTCGATGCCGATACCGCGCAGGGCAGCGAGGACCTCCGGCCAAACGGCTCGGTGATATTCGTCATAAGCGCTGATAGCAGCGGAGTCATCGACGAGGTCTAAGGCTTGGGCGTAGCTCTTCATCTGTATTCCTTGAGTGAGGGGTGAAGCCACTATCATTCACCCTTTGCGCCCTCTTATTCAAGGCTGACCTGAACAGAGCGGCCGCCCGTACGCGCAGAGATCTCCTCCCACGCGGTCACCGTTCTCGGGCTGGCCCCGACCAAGATCGAGTCAATGGAGACACCGCGGAACCGGCACTCTTGCTCAAGGAGCTGCCCCATCAAGTTCAACCTCCAGCGTCTCCCACCGGTCGGGACCCCGTCCGTAAAGACTAGAAGCGTGTCCACTTCAGGGTCTGTCAACGCGAGCTCTGCGGCTGAGAAGAGATCCCCCTTACCCCGAAGACTCAATCGCAGGAACCACTTCATGGCATCAGCAGCGCTCCCGCGCCGATTGAACTCAAGCGCGCTTCGCCACGGGTGAGGGTCATCACTGAATGCGATCAAGTTAAAGCGAGCGCTCTCGGGCAGCCTCATTAAGAGCCCCTCTAGTTCGCTCTCTACATAATCTCTGCGCGTCACCCCATCCCTCATCTCAGTTCGGATCGAGCCAGAGAGATCGACTAAGACGCAAAGCCTAGAGGACGAGACTGGAAGGCCAGCGAATGATCGAGTCATGGGAACCTCGACCTCGACCTCATCGCTCTCGACTGGCCTCCACTCATCTGAGAGCGACCTAGCCCAATCTCGCCACGGACGCGGGTCATAGCGATGTCGCGTCCCGCTCCAAGCGCGCAAGAGAGCCAAGATGCGTTCGCGCACCGGAGGGATCTCCTCGGCTTCGAGGCGATCGATCAGAAGGTTGACCTTTCGTAAGTCTGGCTTCAACGCGAGCGTGTTCACCAGCACTCTTCGTACGCCAGGGTCTTCATCACACGCCAAGGACTCTATACGTCCCCAGTCTTTTTGGTCACTACGACGTGCTGATGCCTCTGCCGCTGCAGCACGAAGAAGAGGGTCGCCTCGCTTTGTCGCCCACTCTAGCTCTTCATTCAATTCGCTCCCACCGAGCGCCTCTAGGCACAGCAACGCTGAAGCGCCAGCTTGACCGCCATAGCGAACAGCGCGTGCCACCTCCTTCCCACATCCCTCGAGGTCTCCACATAGAAGATCGCCGCGCGCTAAGCGCTCTAAGGACCACAGCAGAGCGGCTGATTGATCTGCGCTCCTGCGCGATAGATGCCGGCTGAGGGCGCGCGCTTCGATCGAGCACGACATCCTCCCGAGGAGCTCTGCTGCTCTCAATCGGACCCATGCATCGCTGGACCTAAGGCCACCTCTCCCGAAGAAGAGATCTGGGCTCTTCATACCCGAAAGCTGCCACTGAGCCTCGTCAGCGACCTCTCCATCTTCATCCGCAAGGTGCGGGAGAATCAACTCATAAGCCTCCTTCGAGTCGAGCTCGCCGAGGGCTCTGATGGCGACCCGTCGCGTCGCCGCTGATCGCGATTCGAGCCTCCCCGAGAGCTCGCCCATCACCCCATCACTCGCCACCGAAAGACACGCCACCAATAAAAACCAACTCGTCATCCTGTCTCCTCCTGAGAGTGAGACCAGGGCAAAGAGCGTCAGTCGCCGTCAGCTAATCCGCAACGCTCTCTGAGATGAGCAAGGAGACCCTCAGGATCATCTGTGCCGAGCCGCAAACGCCCACCCTCGAGTTCAAGATCAATCACATCACGGCCCCAAATATTCCAGATCCAACCCCGCGGTCCGAGGTGAATCCCCCAGCCTTCAATGAGCAGGGATTTGTCCAGCTTGACTCCCCGAATGGAGTCATAACGCACTCGCTTTTGAAAGAGGGACACCGGGCCAAAGCGGACAAGAAGCTCTTCGGACTCTCCGCTTATTTCAAGCCAAGCAAAACAAAATGCGAGCAAGAGGGTGAGGGAGCCAGCTGCTCCACAGGCGACCAAGGCCACCGTGTTTCCAGAGAAGATGCCAGCCACCACTAACCCAACTCCGGAGAGGAACAAGAGCCACGGGAACAACGATGACCTTTGCCGATTCCTGTAACTAACTGAAGTCATAAGCAATGGTTGGCGATAGCGAGTCTTTGTCACGACATGAGATTCAATTCACTCCACCTTAGGAGGGTCATCCTCACGGTCGCAACGGGGAAAACATAGGCGCTATACAAAGAGTTAAAGCCCGTCATGGTTTAGCAGATATCTACAGAAGCTGGGGCTTAACGAACATTCGATGAAATTGAGACACCACTAATCAACACAGGGCGGGCAAACATCACATCCAAGAAGACATCTAAAAGAGAGCGCTCTGATCTCCCTCAAGAGTCGCGCATAAAGGACCCCTTCCCCGATGCATACCAAGAGCTCCGTTTTAGAGCTCGGAGGATTCTCGGGACCGCGAACAACACTGGGCCATTACAAGCGACCGCACTCGTCCACGAAGCATGGATCAAGCTCTGCACAGGAAGCACTAGCGACTGGGAAGACAGCGACCATTTCCTAAACAGTGTCATGAGGACGATGCGCTGCGTCCTCATTGATGAGATACGGCGCGGAAATCGTCTAAAGCGCGGAGGGTCCTGGACCGTGATCCCACTTCAACCCGACCTCGTCGCTGATCCTCGAGTCTTAGGTCGAACCCTCGAGCTCGAGGACGCTCTCAAAGACCTCGCCGAACTCAGCGAGGACATCGCTCAGGTCGTCGAGCTCCGCTTCTTCACAGGCTTCGACGACGAAGAGATCAGCAGCGCGCTCGACATGAGCGCTGCTCGCGTCAAAACGGCCTGGAGAATGGCGCGCGCTTGGCTACGCGTTCGCTTAGACGACAGCGCGGCCTAAGGACTCAGTTCTGAACACAAACAGCGACGCCATTCGTGAGCTCTGATCGGCTGACAGCCTGCAGATAAAAGACGGACCCGACCGGGATCGCGCCACCAGGCTGTAGCCGTGAAGACCGTCGAGGGAGCAGAGCGCTCAGGTTCACGCTCCCCAAAAGACTGCTCTGAAAGAGCTGCTCAACTCCACCGATGCGATCACTCACGAGATCAACATCCGCCGTAAGCGAGCTGCCCACTTTCAATACCCCAGCAGCCCCAGACGAGAGACCTTGCACGAAGAGCGGGACGATTTGACCGGCGAAGGGCAGGCTGTTGGCAGTGAGTGAGGGTCCCACCTCGGGCGCCGCCAGGGCAGCAAACCTGACAGCCTCTCCTGGACTAGGCTCGTTTCTCCCGCTTGGCGAGGGATCCATGATACGAACGAAGGTGTCTCCAGACGTAGGCATCCTGCCTTGTGATTGGTCGATCAGTTGAAGCCCAAAGCTGATGGAGTCCACCAGCACCTCGCTGTCCCCTAGGGGAGCCGACAAAGACAGGCTCTCTCCCGCAGAGGAGAGTTGAAATGAAGCGTGGAGAGGGCCATCCGTCACATCATTATCAGCCCAGACGAGCAGCAGAGCTCCCGGAGCGAGGACCGTCCCGGACGGGATCTCCCATTCCCTCGGGTTCAAAGGATCGTCAGACAAAAACCAGCCAGAGAGATCGACGCTTTGCAGGCTCTCATTGCTGAGCTCTACCCAGTCCTCAAGCTCGCCCTGCTCATCAGTCAGGCCGCTCTCATTCCGCGCCATGATCTCGCTGATCCGCACTCGGCTGAAGCTCGCCTGAATCTCAGCGCTCCATTCCGCTCCAAAAAGGGCCCGAGCCCTCACCTGAACGTACGCCTCAGGCAACAAGATGGGACCGGAATAGAGCAAGGCGCTCGGCGAGATGAAGCCCCCCTCAAGCCGGGGGTCGCTCCCATCGATTGTGTAGTAAACAGCTCCGCTCGCGTTCGAGATGATCAACCCGAACTCTGCGTCCATGTGGCCACCATGCTGAGAGAAGACCGGAGCATCGATCGTCGGATAGAGAGACGGGGTCGCTGCTCGCAGCTGCTGGACTAAGACATCGGAGCGCACCGGAAAGAAGTCTTCCAAGATTCGCGCGCGCTCCACATTCCAATCAGCCGCGCTCACCGAACCCGGCGCGTGAAAGTAGTTACCCCAGCGAGCGAAGGTCAACCGCACCGCTGTCTCAATTTGACTCGAGCGCGCATAGTAGAGATCGGCCGGAGCATTTTGCCCTAGGACATACGTGGTGCCCGCCACCTCCGCTCCTGGCGCGACATAGAGTCCTCCACCAGGCGCGAGCATCCGCTGTGCACGGTCGGCGAAGAGGACACGAAACTCCGGGTGGTTCCGGAGCTTCCCATAGAGGTAAGCGGAGCTATCTTCGTTCGTCCCTGTCCCCACATAGGTCCGGTCATACCAACCATCGTTGACCGCCGTCACACCGACCCAATTGAGGGTGGTCTCTGCGTCCCACGAATGGAAGCGAAAGCGACCCAGAGGGTTCACATCCGCAAAGTCATCGCTGTTGCGAGTATGACTCGTCGCCATCCAGTTCTGCCCCGGCCAATCGAGGTGTCCCCCGTAGAAGTTGATCAACATATAGTCGATGTAATTCTCGAGATCGATCTTCTCTTGGAGCGCTTCATAAGAGGGTGTTCCCAGCCACATATCACCGACATCTAGTCCGTTCGCAGCGATCTCAATCGCTGTCTTCCAAGAGCCAGGGCTCGTCGGATGATCGAAGTCATGGTTATTGCCAGCGAACATGTGGCCCTCCTTCACCCAGTCGTACTCTTCGGGGCTCCCCTCTGCGTGATTAGCAGCCCAATCCTCATCCGGGCGCTCGTGAAGGTTATAGAGCCCCCAATAGAGACCGTTGATGAAAACGTGAGCATGTCGACCAGCGGCGGCCGGCTGGCCAATCGAATCCTGCAGATCCATCATGAATTGATCTCGCATGCATTGCGCATGCCGCTTCGTAGAGAGCCCTGCGTTAGCGTGGATCGAGTTTTGATTACCGGAGTCCAAGATGAGCGTGTCGAACTCATCGACTTTCAGGTCCTCAAAGAGCTGATACTCCAGCTCTGTCGGGCCGAAGGCCTTCTTGAACTTGATCGCCATCGAGCCTTGAGATGCATAGGTGATGCTGGAGCCTGAACCACCCTGCATCGCAACCTCACAATTAATTTGGAACCCATCATCCGACTCGGGCTCGATCCACTCCATCGAGACGGCGCGCTCCCACTCAGCTCCCTCATACGCGATGTTTGGATAGATCCCAAAGGGGCCTGCCGGCGGGTTGTAACCAAACCAATCATCCATCGACATGACGAGGGAGACGGACGGGATGGAGAGCAACGCCTCCCGGAGCTCTTCATCCGTGTGAAGAGCCATCACCGAGGTGTCATATCCATACCAAGCGCCAGGGTGAGTGCCGCTGTCATATGTCGTCCAAGGCGTGCCGTCGAACACGGTCCACTCTGCAGGGAATCCGCCCGCGATCGCGCCCGCTTGATCTTGGCTCAAGACATCTGCTGTGAATAGATAAGTGCGCGTCGAGACACGTGATGGAGCCATGCCAAGCTGAAGCCCCACGGCTCGCACACATGTCGTGCCATTAAAAGTGAGCGGAGCAGAATAGATCTGACCGACACCGACTCCTGGCTCGCTTCCATCTGTCGTGTAACGGATCTCTGCACCCGACTCTTCACAAGTAAGGGTCACCGTCACCGGTGAATCGAAGAAGCCGCGCGAAATATCAAAGTCCACATCGCGGGCAGCTCGTAGATCAGAGGTGTTCTCTTCCCCCGGCGTCGGCTCATCTAGGAAGCCAACGACACCCAATGTGGTCTCTCCATAAGACAAATCTTCTCGTTGCTCGGGAAAGCTCGGCGAGAACTCTGTCGTCGGAGACCCTCCTCCTAGCGGATAGAGAGCGAGATATTCACCGTTACTAGAGAGCTTGAAGTCCGTGTGCAACTCAGCCCCGACGCGGTCCTTATTCGAAGCGAAGACGACCAGATATGCGTCAGCCGGCAAGTTCACCGATGGAAAGCCCCACACAGAGCTACCGCTCGCGTCATCGGTGAGGCTCCAACCTAAGAGATTCACCGTCCCCGAGGATTCATTGTGTAGCTCGATCCAGTCTGAGCTATCTCCATCCTCATCCTCCAAAGTGTCCGAGTTCTCAGCCATGAATTCGCTGATGACAACTTGGGCACGGATCGGCCCAGTGAGGACAAGGAAGACGGCCAAAAGGCCAGAGAGGCGGAGTTTCTTGAGCGTAGATTCGGGCATAGTTAGACCTTCACCTTGAGTCTACTCCATGCCATCAGAACGGGACGTAACGACTCAAGAAGATGCGCGTGTGACAGCACGATCCCACCCAGAGAGCAGCTCCTGACGGCGCTCTTCACTCATGTCAGGGCTAAACCGGGCAGCCTCTGCCGTCACTGACGCGAGCTCTGCCTCGTCTGTCCAAACCCCAGCGCCGAGACCCGCTAACGCCGCCGCACCGAAGGCCGTCACTTCGAGGCACTCCGGGCGCAGCACAGGGACCCCGAGGACGTCTGCCTGAAACTGCATGAGGAAGTCGTTTCCAGAGGCGCCCCCATCTACCTGGAGCTCAGAGAGCTCTCCCCCAGCGTCCTGCTTGAAACACTGAACGAGGTCGTGGACCTGATAAGCGATCGACTCGAGCCCTGCTCGCACGATGTGAGCTCTGCCTGCGCCACGCGTGAGCCCGGTGATGACCCCACGCGCCTCCGAGTTCCAATGCGGTGCGCCCAAGCCTGTGAAAGCCGGGACCAGATAGACCCCGTTCGTGTCTTCAACAGAGGCTGCGAGCGCTTCGCTCTCTGCTGCATCACTGATCAAGCCGAGCTCATCGCGCATCCACTGAATCACAGCGCCGCCGACAAAGACGCTGCCCTCCAAGGCATATGAGACCTCATCACCTAGCTGCCAAGCGATGGTCGTGAGCAGGCCGCTCTCTGAGCTCTTGGCCTCGCGCCCCGTGTTCATCAAGAGGAAGCAGCCGGTCCCGTAGGTGCTCTTCGCTTGTCCTTTGGAGTGGCAGCCCTGCCCAAAGAGCGCAGCCTGTTGATCGCCAGCCACGCCAGTGATCGGGAGCGCTCGCCCCAAGACCTCTGCATCCGTCACACCGAAGAGTCCTGATGATGGAAGCACCTCAGGCAGCATCGCGCGGGGGATGTTGAGCTCTCTCAAGAGCTCATCATCCCAGTCCCCCTTATGAATGTCGTAGAGCATCGTCCGTGATGCGTTCGAAGGCTCGGTCGCGTGAACCCTCCCACCCGTCAGCTTCCACAGCAACCAGCTGTCGACAGTGCCGAAGCAGAGTTCCCCCTTCTCTGCACGCGCTTGCGCCCCAGGCACCGCGTCCAAGATGTGTCGAACCTTGCTCCCAGAAAAATAAGCGTCGATGACGAGCCCTGTCCGCTCTCGGACAAGATCGGTCAAGCCCCTCGCGCGCAACTCTTCACAGATCGAGACGCTCTGTCTCGACTGCCAAACCACGGCGGGATGAATCGCGCGGCCCGTCTCACGCTCCCAAACCAACGTCGTCTCCCGCTGATTGGTGATCCCAACACAAGCGACATCTGACTCACCATCAAGCACACCTCTAGCTGTAGCGAGCTGGCTCTCCCACAGCTCCTCTGGATCATGCTCCACCCAGCCGGGCTTCCTGTAGTGTTGGGTGAACTCCTGCTGAAGGAGCTTCTTCACCACCCCCTCCCTAGAGAAGAGGAGCGAGCGCGAGGATGTCGTGCCTTGATCGAGGGCTAAAACGGTGCTCATACGAGTCCGAGGCTAACGCAGCGGACGGCGGGTTCAAGCACGACCCGATCCTCTATGGAACAGCCACCTCCCATGGAGAGACAGCAGCGATCAGAACCTGCGGCTCGTCACTTCCCTAGGGTCGCCGACGTCATCACGTCGGGATTCGACTCAGAGTTCTTATTTCCTGCGCTGCCGGTCTTATGTCCCGGATCAATAAAGGTGCGCGCGAGCTTCTTGCGCTTGATGAACTTTGATTCAACTCGTGAGTAGAGACTGAAGAGCCTCGCCTCCATGCGTCCAGCCTTAGAGAGGTAGCTGCCATCACGAAGCCTGCGCCCGGCGCGCTTCTCCCAGAAGCCACGGATGCCACGCGCGAGCCCATAATCCAGGGTCACGTGGTGTTGATACATGCGTCGCGCCTCTTGTACTTCCGGCGGGATCTTTCCGGGCCAAGTCTCCTCAAGGTGGTACTCACCGATCGAGCCCCACTCACGCAAGTTCGTCGGAGCTTCATAGCCCAGCTCGATAGCCTCGCCGAACATCTGAGTTCCAGGGATCGGTCGATATGGCCAGACCGTGGGGCTCGCGAGCGGCGCAGCGTTGTGAAGCCTTCGGCACTGATCAATCGTCGCCATCATGGAGTCAGGCTCTTCGTGCGGATACCCGATGATGTAAGTGACAGAGCCGCGGATACCGCGCTTGTCCATCTCCACGGCAGCGTCGATGTTGTCGTCACCCTTAATGGGCTTGCCGATCTTCTTCATCATGTCATCCGTCCCGGCCTCAGCGCCGATCTCTGCGATGTACATGCCTGACTCCGCCATGAGATCAAGAGTCTCAGGCTTGTAGTGAAGGATCGAGTGAGTCTCGATGAAGGCGTTCCAGTGAAAGTTGAGCTCTCGATCTAGGATCCCTTTTGAAAAATCCTTCGTGCGCTTCTCCATCACGCCAAAGTTGGCGTCATGAAAACGGACGACGTCAAAGTTCCAACGCTCCTTTAGGTCTGTGAGGTCATCCAACATCCTGTCGGCTGGCATTGCCTTCCAACGTCTATTCGTCACCTCAGGAGAGCAGCAGAATGTGCAGGGTTCCGGGCAGCCATAGCTCGAGAAATAGGTGATCCCGAAGTAGGACTCGCGATCTGATCCGAATGAGCGAGGTGAAGGCATCCGCAGGACATCACCGGCTGAGTTCGCGCGCAGCTGATGCACGCGATAAGGCTCAATATCGATCAGGTGCCAAGGGACTTGAGCGATGTCTCCCCAACCAGCGATGCTTCGGTATTCAGTCTTCACGACCTCGCCGTCTCGCCACAGAGCTAGGCCTTTGACGTTCTCTAGCGGCTCGCCCGCGTCGACTGCTTGGACGAGGTCCCTAAAGGTGAGCTCACCTTGGCTGAGAACTACGGCATCGTAGAGGCCAGTCGAGAGCTGGAGCTCGGGGCGTACAGATGCGAACCAGCCGCCGATGAACATCGGAAGCTCGGGGTGACGGGCTTTGACCTTCTGAGAGCAAAACCAGCCATCGGTGACCATGAAGCCCAAGATCCCAGTGGTCGCATAGAGCATCGCGCCTTCGCAGGCCTCGAGGACGCGCTGGTGAGCCTCCTCAGGTGAGTAGAGGCTCCCGTCAACGATCACGATCTCGTAGCCATCAGCCTCTGGATAGGCTGAGATCGTCAACATCTCGAGCGGTAGCAGGTCTTTTGAGGACGGCAGGCCGAGGCTCTCATCAACCTGTTGCGGCTGATAGAGGACTATCTTCTTCTTGTGCTGAATCATGAGGACGATCCGGGGGGGTCTTTGGCTGCTCTTGAACTGCCTCTTTGGATCCTATCAGCGAGATAGCAACCTGGCGGTCTCAAGCGTGTTCTTACCTTCTCTACTCGGTTCTCAAGAGGGTCAGGGTCGAGTTGCTGTCCAGTTCCGAGGCGCGACCGGCCCAGCAGAGAGACTCCCACTCCCTCATAAGCCCCCTTTTCTATCGTTCACTTTGTTTTTCTCCGGTAATCTGTCCTCTTGGCCAAAAAAAGGCCCTTAACAAGGAACTTCCCACCATCTCTCTGCATTAGAGAGGTGCCCACCTTCTCCTCGAGCCGTCTTTGGCTCTAGAAGGCTCCTCTTGAAACGACCCTAGACTCGCATGCGCGCCCTCATATTCATCCTCGGGATACTCGTCCTCGTCGGCATCCCCCTGCTTCTCAATCGTCTCGGACCACCGCCTTCGACCGCGCCTCAGAGGATGAGGGAATCTGAGGTCGACGCGATGGAGTTTGACCGTCTTCAAGCAGAGCGCATGCTCCAGCAAGAGAACGCCGACCCTTTCGAAGAAGACCTCTAAACCCGCAACGTGCCTTGGCGCGCACGCGAAGCACAGAGAGCGGCAGCGCTCCTGATCGTAGAGAGCATGTTCTCGCACGATGCGACGCCCTTGCCAGCGATATCAAAGGCGGTCCCGTGGACGGGGCTCATCCTCAGATAAGGCAAGCCCGCCGCCAGAGTGCAACCTGCTGAGCCTGCGAGCAGCTTGATCGGGATGAAGGCCTGATCATGATAGAGCGCTAAGACCCCGTCATATTTGCCTTCATTCGCATCACGAAAGACGACATCTGGTGAGACCGGGCCGACGACATCTAGTCCTGCCTCTCTCGCCAGAGCCAGCGCGGGCTCAAGGATCTCTTGCTCCTCAGAGCCGAGCAAGCCAGCCTCGCCAGCGTGTGGGTTCAGCCCCGGGAGCGCGAGACGAGGAGCTTCGATGCCTAGGTCGCGGAGCGTCTCATCGAGCAGATGAAGATGATCCAAGACTGCAGCGCGAGTGAGACCGGCGATCGCCTCTCGCAGAGGAAGGTGCCTAGAGAGGAGCAAGACACGCAAGCTCTCGGTCATAGCCAGCATCCCATGCCGCTCGACACCGCACCAGCGCGCTAGGAGCTGTGTCTGCCCCTCGACTTGCTCACCAGCGAGGTGGAAGGCTTGCTTGGAGACAGGTCCCGTAACCAGACCATCGACGACCCCTGAGAGCGCCAAATCATGGCCGAGCCTCAGCGCTGAGAGAGCTGCCCGACCGCAATCAGCGCTGGCCGCGCCCATCGTCCACGAGGCAGGCTCTTCTGTAGCCAACCAAGCCGTGGGGAGCTCAAGCGCCTCTGCCGGCTCTTGGACTTCTGGCACAGAAGATGGCCGAAGGCTCCCAGGCCCGATCGCGAGGACCCTAGCTGAGACACGCACCTCGAGCCGGCTCAGCGCAGCTGAGACGACCTCAGGGCCGATACCCGCGGGGTCACCGACGGGGAGGGCAATCATGGGGAGGTTGTGGTCTGCGCTCATAGCTGCCCGGGAGTGTAGCGAGAGAGAGCTCTTCTTGGGGGAAGAGAGTCCCTGCTTGTCTCAAAGAGAGACGAACTAACGCAACAAACAAACCCTGAGAAAGAACACGGTGTGCGGAAGTGGGGTCTCCGTGTAACCTCGGAAAGGAAGGTGGGGACCCGATGTTGAGCTCCCCCCCTCTCAGGAGAACTCATGGAACCGCTTTCGATCATTCTCAGCCTCACCCTCGGTGCCATCCTCGGCTGGCTCATCGCATCCAACCGAGCGAACGCTGTGCAGTCTTCCCTCAAGGCCCAGCTCGTGCAATCGAGCACAGAGCTCGCCGCCGAACGCGCCCGCGCTGAGGAGCGAAAGGGCGCGAGCGAACGCGAGAAGGCTAACTTCGAAGCTCACCTAAAAGAGATGAAGACCACCTTCAAAGGACTCGCCTCTGCCAGCCTCGAGGAGTCCAACAAGAGCTTCCTAAACCTCGCGACCGAGCGCATGAAGCCGCTCAAGGACGAGCTCAAGAAGCTCCAGCTAGAGACCAAGGCCATGGAAGAGAAGCGAGACAAGGCCTACGGCTCGCTAGGTAAAGAGCTGACATCCCTCAAAGACGCCACCATTCTCCTGCAAGAGAACTCAACCGCCTTGACCACAGCTCTGCGCGGCAGCTCCAAGGCGCGTGGAGACTTCGGCGAGATGGCCTTGAAGAACATCGTCGAGCTCTCGGGGATGACTAAGCACTGTGACTTTTCCGAGCAGAGCATGACCGCTGACGGCAAGAAACCCGACCTAGTCGTCAAGATGCCAGGAGAAGGGCTCGTACCGATCGACGCCAAGTTCCCGCTCGCCGCCTATCAAGACGCCTTCGCGACGGAAGACCCGAAAGCACGTAAATCTCTCCTAGAGCAGCACGCCAAAGACATGCGCGCCCACGTCCGTGAGCTCAAGAAGCGTGACTACTCTTCCCAGCTGGAAGGCGATGTCGACTTCACGGTCATGTTCCTCCCAGGCGACCACCTCCTCTCCGCCGCCTTCGAAGTGAACCCTGGGCTCCAAGAGGAAGCGCTCGGTGATCGCATCCTGATCGCCACACCTGTGACGCTCGTCGCGTTGCTTCGAACGATCGGCCTCTACTGGCGCCAACACGACCTCGCCATTGGCGCGCGCGAAATCCAAGAACAAGCCGAGCTCTTGCACAACCGAATAGAGATCTTCGCCAACCATCTCCTCAAGGTCGGCAAGCACCTTGGCGGCGCTCAAGAGGCCTACAACAGCGCCATCGGTAGCTACGAGAAGCGGGTCTTGCCCGCGGCACGCAAGCTAGAGGAGCTCAACGCGACCAAAGGAGAGCTTCCAGAGCTCCCGCAGGTAGAGACCCCGGTTCGCGCGTTGAACGCAGGCTTCTCCTTCGAAGACGCTCCTGAAGAAGGCTGAGCCCTGATCAGCTTCGCTCGAAGACCGCGAACTCTTCGACCCACTCGCGGCCCGCGCGCCCGCTCTGGACGGCAGCGTGCGAGCGCAAGACGAAGGAGCCAGCGAGCAGCTCCGTGAGGTCGTCGATCGTCAACGTTGAGGGCGGACCCTCCTCCTCCCGAGGTCTGTCCACAGGAAAGACGATGATGGCGAGCAGGCCACCTGGTCTCAGCACGCGTGAGATCATCTCCGCGTAGCGCGGACGCAAGGAGGGGTCGATGGCACACAAGAAGGTGTGTTCAAAGACGAGGTCATAGGGCTCCTTCGGGTCGTGGGCGAGCGCGTCCTCACAGAGAAACTTTCCGCCACAACCATTGAGCGTAGCCGTCGCCAGCGGAGTCACCTCTTCTGAGAAATCTACGCCTGTCACCTCATAGCCCTCTTCTGCGATCGCGCGTGCATCGTGGGCAGGGCCGCAGCCCGGGACCAGGACTCGATTGCCGCTCTCTGGAAATGGAAACTCCCCAGCAGCGATGAGCCGCCTCACCTCAGGGTGCGGATCTCCGTGATTCCACGGGGTGTCCTTTGCGAGATATCTAGCGCCCCAATCCTCTTTGCTATAGTTCATCAAGGACCCTCAGCCCAACGCCTTTTCAGCCTTCTCGCTGACATCTTTAGAGAGGCCTTCCTTGGACGCGACGCGCTCAAGCTCAGCTCTCATCAGCTCACGGCGCGTCGGCTCAAGCCGCTTCCACTTGAGGAGCGAGTCGACCATGCGCGAGGCGATCTGAGGGTTGAGAGAGTCCAACTCGATCAAGTGATCTGCGAGGAAGCGATACCCAGCTCCATCTTCCCGATGGAAGTGCGCCGAGTTCATCGCCCCGAAGGCGCCCAAGAGAGAGCGCGCTCGGTTCGGGTTGTTCAAGGTGAAGTCAGGGTGCTTCGCAAGCAGCACGAGCCTCTCTACCGTGTCGGGCAAATCGCTGATCGCCTGCAAGGTGAACCACTTATTGATGACGAGCGGCTCTGACTTCCAGCGCTCGTAGAAGGCGCTGAGCGCCGCCTCACGTTGCTCACCAGCCTGATGAGAGAGGCAAGAGAGGGCTGCGATCGAGTCTGTCATGTTGTCCGCTGCCTCAAACTGAGCGACACACTCAGCCGTGTCTGAAGCTAGCTCCAGCTCTGAGAGATAGCCGAGACAAAGATTCGCGAGCCGGCGCTTGCCGATGCTCTCTCTGTCAGCTGAGTAAGCCGCACCAGAGTAGTTGCGGGCGCGGACCTCTCGCAGGGTGTCTGCGTGAGCGACAGCCAGCTGAGACACAGCGGCGCGTCGCGCGGCGTGAACGTGTCCGGGGTCAAGGACCTCAATTCGCTCTGCGAGGTAAGTCTCGCCCGGCAGCGCGAGCGCGAGGCTCACGAGCGATCGATCCAGCTCTTCATCGCGAAGGATCACCCCCCAAGCCTCGACGAAGTCCGTGTCGAGGACGGCCTCTTCGCCGCGCCCGAGCGCTTCGATCATTCCGACCAAGAGCTTGGTCGCGAACTGCTGTCCGGCTTCCCACCTGTTGAATGAGTCCGAATCGTTCGCCATCAGGAAGGCGTACTCAGCGTTCGTGCGCTCACAGCGCAAGTCGACCGGCGCAGAGAAGCCTCTGAGATAGCTCGCGACACAACCCGCAGGCACACCCACAAAGGTGAAGGACTGCTCTGCCTCAGTCAACTCAAGGACACGCGAGGTCTCACCGCTGGCTTCCTCATTACTGAGGCAGAGCTCTATGTCTGCGCCGTCAGGGCCGATGAGTCCGAAAGAGACAGGCAGATGCAGCGGGAGCTTCTCTGTTTGCCCCGGCGTCGGAGGCGTTGACTGAGTGAAGGTGAAGGTGCGCGTCTGCGCCTCCTCGTCATAAGAGTCCTGCACCTCAAGGACAGGCGTGCCTGCCTGGAGGTACCAGCGCTCGAGCTGCGAGAGGTCGCGACCGTTCGCATCAGCCATGGCCGCGCGGAAGTCATCACAGGTCACTGCCTGACCATCGTGACGCTCAAAGTAGAGGTCAACTCCCTTCCTAAAGCCGTCAGCTCCGAGGAGCGTGTGGTACATGCGAATGACCTCTGCGCCCTTCTCGTAGACCGTCGCTGTGTAGAAGTTATTCATCTCCTGATATGAATCAGGCCTGATGGGATGCGACATCGGCCCAGCGTCCTCAGGGAACTGCCTGGCGCGAAGCATGTTCACATCATTGATCCTCGCGACCGCGGCTGAGGTCATGTCCGCCGTGAACTGCTGATCACGAAAGACCGTCAGGCCCTCCTTCAAGGTCAGCTGGAACCAGTCCTTGCACGTGACTCGGTTACCGGTCCAGTTGTGAAAGTACTCGTGGCCGATGACGCCCTCGATCCGCTCATAGTCAGCATCTGTCGCGGTGTCAGGGCGCGCCAAGACCAAAGCTGAGTTGAAGACGTTCAAGCCCTTGTTCTCCATCGCACCCATGTTGAAGTCATCCGTCGCGACGATCATGTAGAGATCCAGGTCATATTCGAGCCCGAACACCTCCTCATCCCAACGCATCGCGTTCTCGACGCTCTTCATCGCGTGCTCGCACTTGTCCGCGTGCTGATGCTCGACATAGATCCGCAGCTCTACCTCACGACCCGACATGGTCGTGAAAGAGCCCGGGTGACAATGAAGGTCACCAGCGACCAGAGCGAAGAGATAGCTCGGCTTAGGGAAGGGATCTTCCCAGCGCGCCCAGTGACGCCCATCGGCATCCTCTCCAGCCTCGAGCAAGTTGCCGTTTGAGAGGAGCCTCGGGTAGCGCTCTTTCTCTGCACGGACTGTCGTCGTGTAGCGCGCCATGACGTCGGGGCGATCAAAGAAGTAGGTGATCCGACGAAAACCCTCCGCCTCACACTGCGTGAGGAACATCGGCCCAGAGCGATAGAGGCCCTCAAAGCAGGTGTTCTCTTGAGGCTCAATGATGACCTCGATCTCAAGCACACACTCCACAGGCAGACCAGAGATCTTGAGGGTCTCAGGGCCGACCTCGTAGCGATCAGCTGAGAGCTCAGCCCCATCGACTACGACTCGCACGAGCTCAAGACCTTCCCCATCAAAGACGAGCTCACCGCTCGTGTCTGAACGCAGGGGGTTCTCTTTGAGAGCCATGCGCGAGCGAACGCGCGTGTGCTCCTCCGCTAGGTCAAACTCCAGATCCAGCGTGTCCACGAGGTGCGTGGGCGGCTGGTAATCCTTGCGGTACTTGGTGATGGGTTGCTTATCGGTGGCTATCGCTGCGTCAGTCATCTTGGCTCCGTGGCTGGTTATCGAGCCGCCCAGTCTAACCGCGGGAGCCCCTCTCAGGTCGCGAGCAAACGCCCCTCGAGGCGGTACAGCCAAGTTAGGAGCTCAGCGACAGCCTCGAAGAGCTCCGCAGGGATCTCTTCGCCCAGCTCACAGCCGGCCAGCAGGCCGAGCAAGGCGGCGTCCTCCTCTACAGGGATGCCATGCTCTAGCGCAGCAGCGAGGATCGCCTCAGCGCTGGCTCCACGGCCGCTGGCGACGACCCTGGGCGCCCCCTCCATGTCGCTGTCATAGCGTAGCGCGACGACTTCTTTGGGATCACTGGGAGCGCTCATGCTGACTCATCCAAGAGATGGTGTTCGCTGAGGAATTGGACGCCGTGGACAGCCTCGCCGTCGAGGAGTTCATCTTTATGAGCGAGCCTCACAGCTGCCTCAACCTCCATCCCCTTCCCGCTCAAGGCTTCGAGATAGCTCGGAAGAGCTCCTTCGAGGAGAGCGCGTGCGCGCTCGTCAGCCACTCCAATGACGAGCTTGATCCGTCCTTCGTTCAAGCCGAGCTCTGCCCTCACGGCGCCTAACTTCGAGAGCTTCACATCCAAACGAAAGCGACAGCTAGCCTCCCCTTCCCCATCTTCTCCAGAGCTGCCCTCTTCTCGGCGCCTCGTGAAGGTCAAGAAGGCTGTCGTCCAAGGGGCGCCCTCGACGCCCGGATCCGGAAATGGAACTGAGAAACGATGCGGCTCAGAGCTCGCAGCCCTAGCAAGGTTCAAGACCTGCTCAGACTCGATCGAGCGGATCGCTTTTGTGAGCGCATCCGCGAGAGGGCTCTCTCCAGCGGAAGACCTCGCCATCAAGAGACGCGCCTTCAAATCTCGACGCAGCTCTTGTGAGTCATCTCCACCTTGAGCACCACGCTTTAGAGATGCCGCTAAGAGCGCGGCTTCGAGTCTGGTCCCAGCGCGTTGAATGAGCGAGGCCAGGTCACTGCCTCGAGCACCAGGTCGAAAGAGGTGCTCCGTCAACTGATCCATGAGGACACGTGGATCTCCCTCTCCTCCCTTAGCGTTCATGACCTTTAACACTGCAAGCAACTCTCCAAGCGCCGCTCCAGAAGAGCTAGCCCCGGGCAAGAGGGCCCTCAGAGCGTTCAGGAGCGCTGAATCAACAGGCGTCTTGTCTCCGGTCATCACCCGCAATATCAGCACCTCACCGCTCGCCTCTACCATCGCCAAAAAGCGCTGGCCGGGCTCCAACGCCACCTGAGCTCTGGCTGGAACGCGCATGTTCCCGATGGAGACCAAGACGCTGCCGTTTGCGTGACTCTCAATCACGTGTCCAGCGACGACTCTCCCCGCCTGTAACACGGCGCGTGTGTCAGCGCCTTGGGAGAGGGCAGGCCGAGGGGTGGCAGGGCCACCAATGTTCTGTGCGAGAGATTCCATGAGCGGTATACAGGCCAAGAGCACCCGTCATTCGGTGATCGGCTGATCGCGCTTCAAGATGAGCCTCGCTTCAATTTTCATCCTCCTACACCTGTGGGGGTCGATATACGCAGAGGGGCCGCTGCCGCGAGATGCGGAAGCGGCCCCTTATTTGAGCAAAGAGCTCGCTGCTCTTAGTGGACCTGAAAGAGGTAGAGACGCCCGCCGATCGTGCGCATGTTGATGCTGCTGCGCCCTTGCAGAGGGTCGAAGACTCGCAAGGTGATCCCCTCGCTCAAGCAGCCTGCTTCCTCAAGCTGATTCACGGGGATGCGAATCTCTGAGTTGAGCTGCTGGCTGCGAATTAAGCGCCCGTCCTGTTCGATCGCAACGACGCCGAGGCCTGACTCTGTCTTCATTCCGCAGCGCAAGCCTGCTTGACTGAAGAACTCGAAGTCAAAGGCGAGGAACTGATCACCGTGAAAGCTCATGCGAACCTCACCAGAGGGGAGCATCTCCCAGTCACAGTAGCCACCGCCTGCGTGCATAGTCGCGCCGAGGACCTGTCGCAGAGGACCCTCAATGTAGAAGGCCGCAGCTCCGACATCCTGGCTGGTACCGCCGAGACCTTGAGGGCCGACGTTAATCAGCGGCAGGGTACCGACCCAGTCATCTTCACTGGAGTTGCCTTTACCCCCTCCGCTCATTCCAAAACTGAGCGGCAACATGATCGCTAAACCGAGCGCTGTGGCGCCGGCTCGTCTCCATGAGTTCGAGTGAATCAAAGCTTCTTTGGTTGTTAATGTTTTTTTCATTAGCGGTCCCTATTTGTCTTCTGCCCCTCCAAGGGCAGCACCGATGAAGAGCTCTGGGCAATGCCCTATCAGCTCTTCGGGAAATCCAGGAATCGAATCAATACTTCTTCGCAAGCTCGGGGTCCCCGCAAAGAGACGGGCCACCTCGACCGCGCGGTCGGGATGCGTATCCAGCAATTCACGGAAGGTCTGGAGAGAGCGATCTTTCTCGCCGAGCATCGCCCAGCATTTGCCGATGTTGAAGCGAGCGCCAAAGAAGCGATCGTCCAACTTGTCTAGACCTGTGATCGTGATCCATCGATAGCACGCCAAGGCTTTCCGATAGTCCTCTTCACGACCGTGTAGATTTCCAAGCTGCATCGCCGCGTGCCCGCGGTTGCGGTCATCAATCGCCGTGTCAAAGACCTCTTTGTACTCTTGCGCAGCCCTCAGGGTCTTGCCCTCGTGCGCATGAAGGAAGGCGAGATAGAGCCGCGCCTCTTCATGAGAGGGGTCTGCATCGAGACATTCCCCTAGGAGGCGGTGGGCCTTCTCTAAGGGGTCATCAATGCTCTCCAATCGGCCGTTCAGCGAGTGGCGCGCCTCAGCCCAATCAAGACCTCCGACATCGCCCCTTCCTCTCATGAGGACGCCATCGACGAAGCCACGCCCAGCGATCTTGGTGCGATCAACGGCGACCACGGCCTCGAAGACCAGTGTGTGATAGCCCGGATCAATCGCCGAGAGCGCATAGGCCTTCCCTAGCTGATAGAAGACCGTAGCCAGGCGGTTGATGAGCTCGATGCCCTCAACGCCCGCGTTTATCTTGTCGAAGTTCGGGAGCCCGACCTCATCTTGCGCGCGTAAGAGCGCCACATGAGCAAAGAGCTCCTCCGGGTTCTCCATGTCACGGTGCGCTCGCACCTGATCTCGAAGATCCTCGAAGAAGGAACGGCAAGACTCGCACTCTTCGATATGAAGCATCGCGCGCCCAGCTGCCTGTTCTTCCAACTCTCCGTCAAACATGCAGGAGAGATCTCTAAGGAACTCAGGGTGAGCCCCCATTCCGTGAATACCTTGATGCAAATTCATTCTATTAATCCATCCTCGACCGAGTCGGTCAGAGCAGTGGGAGAGGTTGCGACACCTCTCTGATCATCAGCAAGGAGCTCCTCAGAAGAAGGATCTCGAGCTGGTCGACAATCAGGGGCGAGGCCGTCAAAGACGCGCCTCATCGAGCGATGAATCTTCCGGCGTGCCCGGAAGATCACCATCTTCAAGTTCTCGAGCTTGATGCCCAGCTCCGCGGCCGTCTGCCGATAGCTCCACTCTTCGACTTCGACGAGGTGCAAGGCAAAACGCTCACGCTCCGAGAGCATCGTGTAGAACTCCAAGTAGAGCTGTAAATAGTTCAGGTAGACGCGCGCACACTCTTCGCGGCTCTCGGTCTCAATGACACCGCCGAGGGGAGTGCCCTCGTTCGTCTCCGGCGGTTCCGGTAGATCCTCAATCGGCACCTCAGCGCGGCCGCTGCGACTCAGAGAGCGCAGATGCTTGAGCACCGTATTGCGCACGATCATCGCCGACCAAACCCTGAAGGCGTCCTCTCTAGACGCATCGAAGCGGTGCGGATAACGATAGACGTTGAAAAAGACCTCTTGCAGCACATCACCCGGGTCCACGTGGCTCCCATAGCGCCGAAGCCTGCCAGCGACCTGAACCAAGAGGTGGGGCCCGTTGAGCTCGTAGAGCAAGCCAAACACACCTCGAGTTTGTTCATGCCTAAAGCACTCCATCAAGCGGGTCGAGATCGCGTCTCGAACAGACTCGGGAGCCCGCTCGGATTCATTGATGATCCCCTTGATGCGCTCCTCTTCTCCTGGCTGAAGCTCACCCGCCAGCTGCTCGATGCGTTCGAGCAGTAGGGGTGCACCGGCTACTCCGAGGAGCGCACGGGAGGAGGCGAAGGGGTCAATGGCCTGCATGAAGCGGGTAAATTCTCGTTGAGGAAAGGAGCGGCTCGTAGGGGCGGAGCCTCGTGTCTGTTTTCTTATGAGCGTTCTGACGCGCAGTTACTGGAAATCCATTGGAAAAACCCCGATTTACCGCTCTCTATGCGGCAGGAAGGTCCTCAGGAGCCCTCATTGTAATAGAAGTAGCTCGTTCCCGCTCGGCATCCCTCTACAACAGTTCATTGCGAGCCGAGGACCCCTAGGGCCGCTGTGCTAGCTATCTTAAGGGAGTGAATCGCAGAGAAGAGCTTGAAGAGCACGCGAGAGAGGTCGGCTTTGATCTCGTCGGTGTCGCTCCCCCAACCCCACCCCCCGCCGGACCTCACTTTGAGGCGTGGCTGGAGAATGGACACCACGCCGGCATGGGCTGGCTCGAGCGAAATAAGGAGCGCATCCTCGATCCTCGTCTGACGCTGCCTGAGGCTGGGAGCATCATCGTTTTAGGACTTGGCCACTCACGCGCCCCCATGGAGCTCGAAGGTGGCGGACGGGTCGCCCGCTACGCTGCAGGGCGCGACTACCACAACGTCATGGGGCGCATGCTCAAGAAGCTCGCTCGACGGCTCGATACCGCAGGCTTCGCAGGACCCTCTAGACAGATCGTCGATGCTGGCCCGCTGCTAGAGCGCTCACACGCTGCCGTCGCTGGCCTAGGCTTCGAGTCCAAAGCTGCCAACCTCCTGCATCCAGACTTCGGCCCGTGGTTCTTCTTGGGTGAACTGCTCATAGGTGAAGAGCTCGAGCCCACGACCGCTCCCGCACCAGGATCATGCGGGACCTGCACAGCCTGCCTAGACGCCTGCCCCACAGATGCGCTCATCTCACCAGGTGTCCTCGACTCTGCGCGCTGTATCTCTTATCAAACCATTGAGAACCGCGGTCCCATCCCAACGGAGCTGCACGAGTCCATCGGTGATTGGGTCTTCGGCTGCGACATCTGCTCTGAAGTTTGCCCCTGGGGACGCGACGCGCCTGACCTCTCTGAGCGCTTCGGGCTCCACGATGCTCTGAAGGACAGACCCCTAGTTAGTTGGCTAGAGGACCCGATCCCTTTCGGAGAGCGCTACCAAGGCTCCCCTCTCCAACGCCCCAAGCGCGCAGGCCTCGCCCGCAACGCCGCCATCGTCCTCGGCAATCGCGGCGGCGATGAGGCCCTAGGCGTACTGCTGAGAGCGCTCTCCTTCGATCCTGATGGCTTGGTGCGCGAAACGGCAGGGCACTCTCTGGCTCGAAGCTTTGGAGAGGATCAGGCAACAAAGCAGGCGCTAGAGGGAGCCGCAGAGCGAGAGGATGATGAGCGCATCGCAGCCGAGCTGCGCGCAGCGCGTGCTCGCTGCGACGATGTCGATTGAGATCGACATTTGGGACGAGGTTTAAGTTCCTGAACATCACCCCTTGCGAGGCAACAGAGGCCGTTCCAAGAGAGCCCTGTCTTCGCTTTCGCCACTGAGGCGCCAGCACGACCACCTGTTGAGCGTTCGGGACACTCAACAGATGTCGATCAAAATCGACACCCCGGGCTTTCACACCCGAAACACTCCAGCTCAAAATCGATCTACATACACCCCTAATGGCCATTTGCAACTTCTAACAAACAATTGAGTTCACTTGGCAAGGAGCTTGCTTCTATCCAGGTGTCCTAGAGGACGGCAAGCCTCTACTGACCACCGCAAACACCACACACCGACGAGACACACCATGGAACGCCCCGACTACTACAACGACAAAAAGTTCTGCGAAAACTGCGACGGCTATGTCAACTACCTGATGGGCCTCGACACCTCATGGTGCGTGAGCTGCGGCGAGCGCGTGAAGCTCTACAGCCCTGTCGACTGGGACAACTTCCGCGAGCACCTCGAGACCCGCAAGACACGCGGCGGCCGCCCCCGCAAGAACCCCGGGAAAGAGTCCGCCTAAATTGAACACTGTCGCGGGAGTCACGGCCCGCGACATGTAAACCGGAGAGCCGCGCTCTCCACCCTGGCTTTGTTAGCGCTTCCTTAGAGCCGCACCGGTTGCCTGCCGGTGCGGCTTGTCCCTTTTCTATGAGCCTGTTTATCTAGCTCGGGAGAGCTCAAGCCAGCGCTGCTCCGCGCTCACCTGCCGAACTCGGTCTCGAGTTAGCCGGTAATAACGCGCGAGCGCGGCCCACGCATCGACGGAATCGCCAGCCACCTCCGCGAGAGCTGCAGCCGCCACCTCAGCCTGATCTGGAAGCTTCAAAAGCTCCCAAGCAGCGAGACCCGCGAGCTTTGAGCCTATGGCCAGAGGGTCAAGGGCCTCCCATCGAGAGAGCGCAGCGCGAGCCCCTTTCACATTTCTGACTGCGACATGAAGCTCAACGAGCCGAGCGTGAAGTGAAGGCTGATACGGCTTGTACAGCAATCTGCCCTTCAAGGTGCGCACCTCTTGAGCCGTGCGCTCCAAGCTCTTGAAGCGCGAGTGGGCCTCATCGGCTTCATCATCCTCGCCAAGCTCAAGCAGCACTCGCGCCAAGAGAAACCACGGCCGCGGTGTGAATGGATCGATGCCCTTCGCGCGATCAGCGGAGACTCGCGCCTCCTCCGCGCGCCCAGCGTCGAAGTGGAGCTGCGCCAACCACGTGTGAGCCTCTTGATGAGCAGGGTTCAGCTCGATGACGCGCTCTAAGTGCTCTTGAGCCGACTCCTCTTCCCCCAGCCGTAAGCGAGCGAGCCCCAATCCAAAGAGGAGCCCAGGCGTCTCGCCCAAAACGAGCACTCTCTCATAGTGCGCCGCTGCCTCCTCATAGCGACCTAAGGAGTAGTGACAGTGGCCGAGAGCGCGCGTGTCCGGGAGGCGCTGCGGCGCGACGGAGAGGAAGCGCTCAAAGGCCAGCGCGGCGTCTGAATAGCGCCGCAAACGAAAGTAGACGACGCCCGCTTGATAGAGAGCGGGCGGATAGTCCGGCTCTACTTCGAGCAGAGCGAACCAAGCATCCAAGGCAGCCGTCAAGTCACGTCGCTCTACAGCCTCAAGGGCTCTCCGTAGAGGAGCGCGCGCTGCCTCGGTCGGCGGACCGCTACGCACGGGATCCCAGCCACTCCAGGCTCCCTCTTCCGCACGCACCCACTCAAGGGGAGAGCGATCCAGAACAGGCGCTCGCTCTTGTGATTTGCTCGTGCCGTCTTGCAGGCTGAGCGAAAGGAGCAAGGCGAGGAGGGCTGTCATCGCGCCTCCTCAGCCGTGTGCTCGACCTCGATCCACTGATCAAGGGCGCTGAGCTCGAGCTCACTCACATCACCTCCGAGCCATACGACCCGCAGAGTGGCCTTCGAGCTCCGGTCATATCCCTTCGCCACGAGGTGTGCGACGAGCGGAGCGCTCGCTTGAAATCCGGCAGCGGTTCGCACATGTGCATAGCGGAGCGCCTGCGCTCCATCGACCTCATAGCTGAGCTCTATTCGCGCACCACACGCGCCACGGCCTTTGAGGCGGACGCCCAGCCAAGGCGCGCTGCTGACCTCATCCTTCGTCCCATCGAGCAAGGTGTTCTCCCAGACCCGCGCAGGACCACCCAGCTCTAAGGCGATGAGGTCCAGGTCTCCGTCGCCGTCTAGGTCTGCCGTGACGCCAGCTCGGCTCGTGCGCGGGAGCCCCGGGAGCTCGCTCTCAACAAAGCGCCCGGCCGTTGATTGAAAGAAGATCTGATCCGTCTGTGAATAGCTCGTGTCAGTCCCTGGCTGATCAGCTTGCGGATAGACGTGACCATTCAGGACGAACAAGTCCAAGCGACCGTCGAGGTCAAAGTCACCATATCCCGTACCCCAGCCCAGACGTCTCAGGCTCGCGCCGCCGAGGCCGACCGCGTGCGCGCGCTCACGGAAGCGCTCACCTCTCGACTGGTAGAAGGAGTTGTTCTCTCCGGAGAAGTTCGTGACGAAGAGGTCAGGGACCCCGTCGGAGTTCGCGTCACCGCAGGCGATCCCCATCCCAGCCTGCTCTTTGCCGTTCGCGTCATGACCGACGCCATAGCGCCAGGCGATCTCTTCAAAGCTCCCGTCACCCTTGTTGCGCCACAAGTGATTCGGGGTCGAATCATTCGCCGTGTAGATGTCTGTCCATCCATCCCCATCAAAGTCGAGGGTCATGACACCCAAGCCATAGCCCGCCTCCTCCGGAGCGAAGGCGGCTGCATTCGTTATGTCTTCAAAGCGTCCATCACCCAAGCCGCGATAGAGCTGGTCATGAACCGGGACGAGCCCCTCTGGGCCGCACATCACATCGTGCCCCTTCCAAGAACATCCAGATCCGCGTGGATTCACGAGCTCTGGGTCGAAGGCCAGATAATTCGTCACGACGAGATCTAGGATCCCATCAGCGTCTGCGTCTAGGACCGCACAAGAAGTCCCCCAACGCTCACCGACCAAGCCGGCCTCCTCGGTCACCTCTTTGAAGCCCGCGCCGCCCTCGTTCAAGAAGACTCGATCAGGCCCCCACTGCGTGACGACGAGGTCCGCGAAACCGTCAGCGTTCAAGTCGCCGCTCGTGCCGCCCATCCCCCAGCGCCCGCCGCTCATCTCCCAGGCCTCGCCTGCGAGCGTAAATCCGCACTGCCCATCTCCTAGATAGAGGCGCGGCGCTTCACCTGGCTCACCAGCTTGTACGCGCGCTAGCGTTGAACCATCTACGACGACGAGGTCTAGGTGTCCATCGCCGTTGAAGTCTTCGACGACGAGACCACCGCCGTTCACTTCCAAGATCCAATCCTTCTCTACCGCCCCACAGGTCGTCGGGTGCGAGAGCAGCGCCTCAGAAGTCACCTCAACGAAGAGGCCGTCTCCAAGAGCGAGCGTCGAGAGAATGAAGAGCGCGATCACGCTAGGAGCATAGCCCCTCACTCCGCGCGAAACCTCAGGGGGCCCACCAGACCTCGACACCATTGGTGAGGTTGAAGGTGTTGCCACAAGCGCTGGTCGGGCCAGGGCTGCGATACCAGAGCTGATAGCGCTTTATATCGCCGGCCTGTACGCCGCCCTTGGAGGCGATCCCGACCGTCGTAAAGGAGACTCCGCCAGGATCAGCGAAGACCACCTCGAGGCGCACGACCCCGCCGCCGACGCAGCGCAACCCATCGCCAAAGACGGTGCCGAGTCCGCCCCCCACCGCGTTATTGCCCTGGAAATAGAGGCCAGGCTGGCTCGGGACGAGGTTCAGGGATGCCAGCATGAAGGAGTCTGCGCTGACCGACTGCGATCCGACGCCCTGCATGAGCGCGCCGTCCATAAAGGGTCCATGGTTCGCGCAGCCGCGGCCCGCGCTGCCCGTGTTGCCGCAGGGACAAGGCGTCCCGTTGCCGTCGCCATAGCAGAAGGTCGGGAAGCCGGTCCCCCCCGCGCCGTAGGCGTCCGATGCCGAGATGTTCCCCTGATAGTCCGAGAACAAGAGCTCATAGGTGAGACCAGCAGAGGTCGGGACCACGAAGCGGTGCTGACCAACACCGGACTTGAAGCCTGCGACCTCCTGGACATCACCGACCACGACGACCTCGCCGGTCGCGCCATTCAGGGGGTTCGTATACGCGTACGTCCCGGGCGAGACGAAGTTTCGGTGCCAGATATG
>JAPKBY010000132.1 GCA_028823185.1 Planctomycetota bacterium | reverse complement strand
CGTCAAATGAACAGGTGACCACGCTCAAGGCGCCGTTCAACCCTCTGGCCCGCGCAGTCTGGGCGGACTTCGATGAAGACAGAGACGTCGACGCAGTGCTCTTGTTGGACGGCGTCCTGCACTGGATCGAGAACACCGGAACGAGCGGGAGCGCCTTTCGTCTCTCACCGAGAGGCTTGCGAGACAACCGCCGCGCGGTCGGCCTCATCGCCGAGGTCCGCGCTCACGGGGTTTACCGCAGGGTCTATTGGCGTGGCGAGTCGCAGCTCATCGGAATCGGGGACGGAGCTAAGATCGACGTCTTGCGTCTGCGTTGGCCGAACGGAGTCGTCCAAACCCAGATCAACCTCGACCTCACAGATCAGTCCATCATCGACGACCCCGACGCTGCCTTCGGTGACTACACGCAGAAAACCGGCCTGATCGGCTCCTGTCCCTTCCTCTACACCCACAACGGCGAGACCTTCGAATTCATCTCCGACGTCTTGGGGATCACCCCGCTCGGTCTTCCGATGGCACCTGGAATGCTCGTCCCCCCAGACCACGACGAGTTCGTCTATGTCTCGGGCGATCAGCTCAAAGAGAAGGACGGAGAGCTCGTCATGCAGTTCACAGAGGAGCTGCGCGAGGTCACCTATCTAGACCGCGCAAAGCTTATCGCGGTCGACCACCCGGAGGGAACAGAGATTCACCCGAACGAGCGCTTCACCTTCCCTCCCTTTCCAGAGCATCACACTCACACGACTCGAGCTCCCCTCGCGCCGACGCGCGCGGTCGCTTCTGATGGGAGAGATTGGGCAGCGGAGCTAAAAGAGATCGATCTCATTCACGCTGCACCGATGCTTCGTGAGCAGCATCAATTTCGCGGCATGGCGCAGCCATGGTTCATCGATCTTGAGTTCGATCCCGAGACTGTCGCAGGAGCCGAGCGCCTCCGCCTCTTCATGACAGGCTGGCTCAACTGGTCTAACGCCTCCGCGAACATGGCGGCCGCTTACCACCCGAGAGTTCAGTTCCTACCTCCGCTAGTGCAGGTACCCGATGGAATGGGCGGCTGGAGAGACACTGGACCACCCGTCGGGTTCCCAGCTGGAAAATCCAAGACCATGGTCTTAGACGTCACAGACATTCTCGTCCGCGAGGACCCGCGCGTGCGACTCTTCTGCACCTTGCAGCTCTACTGGGACCGCATCGTCCTCGCGACCGACGCTGATGACGCCCCCATGATCCAGACTTCTCTCGAGCCCTCCTCCGCCTTCCTCTGGGAGCGCGGCTTCAGCGCGCCCTTGAATGAAGAGGGCGGCTCAACACCTGAAGATTTTGACTGGGACCGCGTCGCACTCTTTGGTCGTTGGGACCAACACCCCGGACAATACACGCGCTTCGGCGACTGTCTTGAGCTGCTCGGGGAGATCGATGACCGCTTCATCATCATGGGCACAGGTGACTGCCTCACGCTTACATTCCCTGCGAGCGAGCTCCCAGAGCTCAAGGATGGATGGCGTAGAGACTGGCTCGTCTTCCTTGATGGCTGGGCCAAGGATCGAGACCCCAATTCGATCCAGGCTCTAGAGGTTGAGCCGCTGCCCTTCCATGGAATGAGCGGCTACCCCTACAGGGAAGACGAGGCCTTCCCCGATGATGAGCTTCACCGCGCCTGGCGAGAAGAATGGAACACTCGCGAAGCACGGGACTGGGTCCCGAATCTAACCGTCAACAATTCACTCTAATCTCATGCGCAATATAGCCGCCATCCTCTGCCTAGCTCTCCTCCTCCCCGCATGCTTAACAGAGCAAATCTGGGGTTGGGCAAGTGACTCCTACCCGGTCAACCCGGAGCCCGTCGCAGCAGGCTTCGACTCAGACAAAGTCCTCACGATCCTCGTGGCGACTGATGGAGAGACCTCTCCTAGCTTCTCCTTGAGAGTCCCCAGCGACTGGCGCTCGAAGACAGAGGTGAGCATCGGCCTTAGCGGCGCGAGCGTCCACAAGCCCATCCTGCTCTCGCCGAGGCCTCTCCCTATGGGAGGACAAGGCAGCCTCACACCGTCTGAGGAGGCGTGGTTCCTACGCCACGACATTGAGAATGGCTCCGTCGACGTCCTCATCGCACAAGAGGGCAGCTACCTCACCGTGGGCACCGCGCAGCTACCATCAGAGAGGCACTGGGAGAGAATCACCCTCGCCGCCCTCATGACTCCGGTCACCATCGCGGTAGACGCCATCACCTTTATCACAGCGATACTCTTCTTCTCCTGGCTCGAGTCGCCGTTCACCACTGATGAGCACGATCACTCCGAGCATTCATCTAAATCGGAGTCTTCGAGCGATCAACCGGAAGGGTTCATCTTCCCAGCAAAGGCTCCTTGAGAGAGCTCTCTCCTCCCTCACAGCAACCAAAAACACAATGAAGCAATCCCTTCTCCTGCTCTTCCTGTGCCCTCTCTCCACCGCCTGTCATGCGCCCGATGGGTCCGATCGGCTCGCAGATTTTGATCTACTCGGTGTGCTCGGAGCGATCGGAGATATGCATGCCTTCGCCAATAGCGCCAAAGACTTCATCTCAGACGAGGATGATTCCCCCTCTGATGACACAGGGTTCATCACCCCGGCCCACCCAACTGACTAAGGCATGACCGTGACGTGAACCCCATTGGATCCCACGTGCCCGGCGTCCCCGCACGACTCTCTGCTGAAGGCGCGCAGGTCGTAGCTGCGCCCCAAATAGCTCTGTGATGTCGGCAAGGGCACTGGAACGACAGCTGCGCCGCGCGAGTCAAACTGGAAGTTCACCTGAGAAAAGATGGGGTCTCTCTGAATAGAGGCCGCGCTTATGGGGCCTGATCCGAGGATCACTCCCGGGGCGACAGCGAGGAAACCTGACATCCCTGGAGTCCCACCTTCAATGACGAGCGCGAAGCCTTCATTCCCAAGCTCAGGGGCTGAATTCGCAGTGAGGCTGAGGCCTGCATCACAGGGGCCGACTCCAGCCTCATAGCTGATGACAAGCTCATCGCCGTCCAACACACCGTCTGAGTCTCTATCCCTGGCGAAGCGCAGCCCTTCTCCTGGAGAGACGCCCATGAAGCATCCTTTTAGATTTCCTGCCTGCGCTTGATCTAGGAGCCACTGGCGATCGACCGCAGCTTCAAGAGCGCGATCAGGCAAGTACATCCCTGTGGAAGGCTGATAGAGACAAGCCCGCTCGACTCCACTAAAGAGGCCACGTAGCACGAGGTCGATATCACCTGCTGCTGCGCGCGACTCTAAGAGCGCAATGTCTTGAACAAGCGCCGAGCCAGCGAAGCGTGAAGAGTCAACAAGCACTCGAATTCCGAGCGACGGCGCCGTCCCCGTGTCAAAAGCGAGCATGAACTCTGCGATGTCATCCATCTTGTTCTGTGGCCAGAAAGAGAAGGCACTTAGGCCTAAGAAGTCCATCACTGTGGCGACAGAGCCATCATGGATGAACCCAAAGCCGGCCTTAACCTCAGCAGCTGACTGATCAAATCCTGTGCGTCGATACACATTCCTGAGATGTGCCACTTTCTGAGCCTGTGACTCCTCGAGCACATCCCCTCCGACAACTTCCCCGTTCGTCCCTGTGAAGTTACCCGTCTCAAAGGTGTGGCATGCAGCGCATGAGATCTCGACGTTGAAGCCAAACAGCGGCGTCGTATCGATGACATCAGCGAAAAAGGCATCCTCTCCAGCGGCGGCATTTGCGTTGGGAGGAGTGTTCTTCAGGCCACGCTCTAAGGTCTGATTTGGGTTCGGAGGATAGGTACCAGACTCCAACCACTCGACGAAGACCGCGAGCTCAGCCCTGCTCAACTCATCCCCAGCCAAGATACCGTTTGCTCCAAAGGCCTCATTGAAGTCAACGAGCTCTTTCTTCTCTCCTCGCCAGTGGTAGGGCGCGACGCCTCCGAGCCCGCGCAGCGCCTGAGTCGTCATCGGCCCCTTCATCGGGTGATGATCCTCAACAGCGACGAGATCAAAGGGGAAAGTCGTACTCCCCACAGCGGGGATAACCTCCCCTTCAGGATCTCCAAGGTCCCAGGCCAAGAGATCAATGTCGCCATCGATGTGACAAGCAGCGCATGACATCGTCCCATTCCCCGAGCGCTTCGCGTCATAGTGAAAGCGACGCCCGAGAGAGATCGAGGCGGGAGTCGGATCGTGCTCTAGCGGCACCTCGGCGATGACGCTCAAGCTCTGCGTGTTGACGACAGCCAATGCGTGAGCGAAGCGCTCATAGACATAGAGACGGGGCTCAGTCGGATGCAGCGCGAGGCCGCGTGGCCCACGAACAGAGCCTGTGTCAATGCTCGCGCCGCTCGCACCGAGCTCAATCAGCCCTAGCCGGGCGCCGTCCCGATCTAGGACTCCGACGCGATCGGTACCTTGGGCTGCGACAAAGATGCGGTCATTTGCAGCGTCCAAAACGAGCGCGACTGGCTCAGCGAGCGCCGTCGCCCTAGCTGCGTCATTTGGGAGAGTCGAGTTATCGACCCCCGGATTCAGATCGTGAACCTCAACCGATGCGAGCCCTGGCGTCACCTCGCTGATCCTGCTCTGGATGCTATGAGCCTTCAAGTTCTGAACAAAGCGGAGCAAGTTCCTCGCCTCGGTCGCCGCGACAAAGACATGACCGTCAGCAGGATCTACGACGAGGTCATAGAGGATCGTCCCTACGCCCGCGATCTCTTCCAATATATTCAAGGTGCCTGCGTCAATCCGAACAAGGTCCGTGTCAACGACATCCCAGGTCACGATGTGTGACCAGCTCGGGTCGTCATCACTAACGATGAGCCCAGACTGAGGCGCGGCAGGGAGGCTCGGATCCCAAGGAGCCGGAGGAGCCGGCGCGTCTGCCTCCCCGATGATCGTCGTACCGTTTCCAGAGCGCTGCACCGCCACCCAAACCGATCCGCCATCTGAAGAAGCCGCGAGGGCTCGGGGGTCCTTTCCAAAGATCGGAACCACCCCGACCTGCACTCGGGTGCTCGCGTCAAAGACATACACTTCATCTGAAGCGGATGACGTAATGAAGGCGCGCTCTGGTGAACCAGCAAAGCACACATCAGCGGGCTCATCTCCTACCTCCAAGACATCGACGACTCGTCCCTCAGATAAGGAGACGACGCTCACCGAGTCTGAGAGGCTGTCTACGACCCAGATCTCATCGGCGTTGCGCTCCGTCACAGAGCAAGGTTCAAGCCCGACTGGCAGGCTGCGCATGAGGACGGGCTTATCAGCGTCACTCAGGGAGTAGATCTCCAAGGCTCCCTCGGGGGGGTTCACGCAGAAGAGCCGTTCACCATCCGCAGATACCCGCACCGGATGCACGAGATTGGTCTCAAAATTCCAGAAAGGTCTCGGAGTTGAATCCTGCGAACCAAGAGAGAACGAGAGTAGAGCTATCGAAATCAGATTCATGATCACCTCGCTTCTCAGATTATCCATCTGGCTAGAAACCTGCTAGCCGTGATTCTTTCTATTCCCTCGTTGGCGACACCTAATTAGAGAGAGGGCCCAAGGAGTTCTCCCTGGGCCCTCTTTATCATTGTTTCTCTTTCCTCGTCCTAACTAGCGTCGACCGAAGCCGCCGCGCTCATCGCGACCGCCTCCGCCGCCGTAGCCGCCGCCACCGCGTTCGGGACGACCACCGCCGCCACCGCCACCATCGCCACCGCCACCGCGCTCGGAACGACCACCGCCGCCACCGCCGCCGTCACCGCCGCCACCGCC
>JAPKBY010000131.1 GCA_028823185.1 Planctomycetota bacterium | reverse complement strand
CCGAGGACTCTGTAGTCGAAGCCGCCTCCCAAGAGATGCCAGACCGTCACGACAACAGCGATCAGCATCGCGATGCCCGCGACCTGGTTGCCGCTCTGGGCGGTGCGGACTCTAGACAGCCGCTTGATCCCGAGGATGAAGAGCAGCGCTGCCAGCATATAGCTGGCCTGAACCAAGTGATTAGACGTCTCAGAAGACGAGATGAAGTTGATGAGACTCATGACTCAGCTCCCCTTCTTCTTGCTGCCCTTTGAGGCGAACATTCCGAGCATGCGGTCGGTGACAGCGAAGCCCCCGACGACATTGATCGTCGCGAGCGTGATCGCGAGGAAGCCAAAGATCTTGCCTAGGTCGGGGTAGTCCACGACCGCGCAAGAGATCGCGCCCACGAGAGTGATCCCGCTGATCGCGTTTGCGCCGGACATGAGCGGCGTGTGCAAGGTCGGCGGGACCTTCGTGATCAGCTCAAAGCCCACAAAGATCGACAGAAGGAGGATCCAGAGCCCCACCAAGAGGAAGGAACCGTCACCGGAGAGCGCGAGCATCATGCCTTGACCTCAACATTGGAAAGGAGCGCGGCCGTACGCTCATGCGTAACGGCTCCACCATGCGTCAGCGCGCAACCCGCGATGACCTCATCTTCGAAATCGAGGGTCAATGTGCCCTCGGCGACAAATGGCTTGAGCAGCGCGAGGATGTTCTTCGAGAAGAGTCCGCTCGCGTCTGCTGGCACCGTTGCGGGGAGATTCGTCGTGCCGACGATCGTCACCCCGTGCTCTTTTACGATCTCGCCAGCCTTACTGAGCGTGCAGTTTCCACCGCTCTCAACCGCGAGATCAACGATCACGCTGCCCTCTGGCATGGACTTGACCATCTCGTCGTCGACGAGCACCGGCGCTGTTCGGCCCGGGATCTGGGCGGTCGTGATCACGATATGAGCTCCTGCGACCCGACGCGCGACCTCTTCGCGTTGGCGCTGAAGGAACTCCTCGCTGGCCTCCTTCGCGTAGCCCTTATCGTCCTCGAGATCCTCTGCTCCTTCGACCACGATGAACTTAGCGCCGAGGCTCTCGACCTGTTCCTTGGCAGCGAGGCGCACATCGGTGGCCTCTACGACGCAGCCGAGGCGGCGCGCGGTGGCGATAGCCTGCAAACCAGCCACGCCAGCGCCGAAGATGACGACCTTTGCGGGCTTCACGGTGCCGGCGGCTGTCATGAGCAGCGGGCAGAGCTTGCTGAGATAGGTGGCTGCGAGGAGGACAGATTTATAACCAGAGACGGTCGCTTGGGAGCTCAGGACATCCATCGACTGAGCGCGGGTTATGCGTGGGATGAGGTCTAGCGCGAGACAGGTGATGTCTCCCGCCTGAAGCGCCGACACCAGCTCAAGCTGTGAAGAGGGAGTGATCATGCTGACCAAGACACAGCCCTTGGCGAGGCGCGCAGCCTCCTCCAGGGTGGGCGGTTGCACCTTTGCGACGACCTCCGCTGTACCCCAGGACTCAGGTCCACAGAGGGTCGCGCCGGCCTTCTCATAGGCAGCGTCCGTAAATGAGGCGTTGGCGCCTGCGCCACGCTCGATAAGGACCACGAGGCCCTGGCGGACGAAGCGAGCCACCGTCTCAGGGGTGGCTGCGACGCGTGTCTCGCCGGCGCGAGACTCGGTCGGTATGAATAGTGTGGTCATAGGATGCTCTGGTGCCATTCCAATGGACCCTATAGGCAGAGAGCTGCCAGGCGGGTGCGGAAAGCGCCCATCGTAACGAATCGACACGCCCGGCGGCAGACCCCAAACAGGCTTGAGCCTCGACTAGCCACACTGCATGAACCAAAGGCCGACTTTTAGCGCTAGAATTGGGCCCGGCCCTGCAAGGGCCTGTCTCCACTGATGAAGTTTGCCCACTTTGAGTTCGACCTGAAGCACGACCTGATCGGCTCTGGTCAGTCCAGCCATGTCTACCGGGCAAGGGATCTGAGCCTTGACCGGACGGTCGTGCTAAAGATCCTTGAGGCCCACGTCACGATCGACCCAGAGGCAAAGCAGCGCTTCTCTAGAGAGGCCAAGACCGCCGGGAGCTTGGCACATCCGAACCTCGCTGCAGTTCACGAGTTCGGGACGATCGAAGTGCAAGGCCAAGAGCGCTCCTATATCGCGATGGAGTTCATCGCAGGCAAGCCTCTAGACGCGGTCATCAAAGACCTCTCAAATCAGCTCCTCGGGTACGAGGAGTGCCTGAAGATCGGAGAGCAGGTCGCGGACGCGCTCGCGACCGTGCACGAGGCAGGCATCCTCCATCGCGACCTGAAGCCCGGCAACATCATGCGCATGGATGACGGCACGGTGAAGCTCCTCGACTTCGGGATCGCCCGCACATCCGACAGCACCAAGATCACGCAAGCAGGAATGCTCGTCGGGACCGTCCTCTATATGTCTCCAGAGCAAGTGCGCGGAGAGAAGCTAGAGCTCTCCTCCGACATCTTCGCGTTCGGCTCAGTTCTCTATCACCTCTGCACAGGCAAGCTGCCCTTCCCAGGGTCTAGCTTCCCCGAGGTCTGCATGAGCATCCTCGATGGAGAACCCATCGCGCCAAAGGTCGCCCGCCTAGGATTCCCTGAACCGATCAACGCATTGATCACACGCTGTCTTGAGCCTGAGCCTGTAGATCGCTTCGCAAACGGCCGCGAAGTGCACACGGCGATCCTCGGGGTCATCAAAGAGATGCACAGCTCCGTCTCAACTCTGCAGGCGGCAGAGGGCGAGCTGCACATCCTCCCCTTCAAATCCTCTGCCAAAGCGGCGGGCCTCGCAGCAGGAATAAGGAAGGACCTAGCAGGAGACCTTCGGCGCACAAAACGGCTCACTGTTCACCTCAGTGAGGAGGTCAACCCGCGAGAGAACTCCAACGCCGACTTCCTCTTAGGAGCCGAGCTCTCCACGCTCCAAAAAGGCGCGAAGCTCGACCTTCATCTAGAGCGCTGGGGTGAAGGTGAGCGTGGTCGCGCGGTCGTACAGGAGTGGGACGATTCGCTTCGCCTTGAAGACGAGGACGAGTGGGCGCTCCAAGAAGGGCTCGCTCGAGGAACCGCGAGGCTCATGCGACAAGCCTTGCGAGAGGTCATCATCCTACCGACCGCAGAGCTCGGGCAGAACGTCGGACAAGCTGACCACCTCGCAGAGAAGGCGCACAACCGCCTCCTGCGTGGCACCTCAAAGCACGTCTTCTCATGCGTCAGCATGATCCGAAACGCCATCGAATCGAAGACCTACTCGCCGCGCTCCTACTCGTGCCTCTCTGAAGCGATGGTGAGGAAGTTCCTCATGTGGGATGGTGACCCTGCTTACCTCGATGAGGCCCGAGACTTCGCTGATCGAGCGCTCGCCATCGACGCTGAGTGCGCTGAGGCTCACACCTCACTCGGCTTCGCCTACCAGCACTCAGGCCAACCGACCGACGCCCAGCGCGAGTATCGCATCGCGATCCAGATCGATCCTGAGGAGTGGATGGCGCACTCCTACCTCGGCGCACTCTTGGCGCGTGAAGGCAACTTCTTGCACGCACAAGCACACCTTGAGAAGGCCATTGAGATCAGACCTGGCCACATCGGATCTTCAGACAACCTCTATCTAGTCCACATGCGCTTGGGCGCGACAGACTCAGCGATAAGCGTAGCGGAGCTAGGAATAGAGAGCGGCCTCGCACAGCTGATCAAGTTCCCTGATGACCAAGAAGCTCGGACGCACACCGCCCTCCTCTTCGCACGTCTCGGGCGCAGCGAAGAGGCGCACGAGCTCATCGCAGATGCGCGCGAGCGCTATCCGAAGGATGGCTTCACCAACTTTCGCATCGCTTGTATCTATGCAGCCCTCGGAGAGACCTCCGACCGAGCTGAGGCTGTCCACGAGCTGAAGGCCGCTCGCGACAGGGGCTATCACGTCAGCGGAGAGCTCTTAGGCGCTACCGACCTTGAGATCCTCCGCAGCCTCCCCGGGTTTGACGACATCCTCCTCTAAGCCGAGCAGCCCCCATGAGCAACACCATCGTCGTCCTCGACACTGAGACCGCCACCCTACAAGGTGCCCCGCACCTGCTTGAGATCGGCGCCGTGCGTGTCCAAGAGGGAGAGATCCAAGAGTCCTTCGAGCGCTTTGTCCGGCCCGAGGTGGAGATCGACCCGATGGCGACAGCCATACATGGGATAACCGAAGACGACATCCGCGACGCTGACGATCCGGCCACTGTGCTAGGTGAGTTCTTTGATTGGGTCGGCGAGGATTGGTTCGCTGCGCACAACGCGCCCTTCGACGCCAAGGTGATCTCCTTCGAGGCGCGACGGCAATCGATCGACGAGCTCCCACCGGGCATCTTCCTAGACAGCCTCACGCTCTCACGTAAATACATCCCAGAGTCTCCTAACCACAAGCTCGTCACTCTCACCGAGCATCTAGATTTAGAAGACGGTCCTCACCACCGCGCGCTGTCTGACGCGGTCTACTGCTGGAAAGTTCTAGAGGAGTGCTGGGAGCGCGCAGGCGGCATCTCGACGGTGTCTCTCACCGAGCTGCTCACGCGCTCTGGACGCCCCCTCACCTTGCTCTCCGCCGCGCCAGATTCACCGCGCTTCCCGCGCCGAATCAGAGCCCTCGGGGAGAAGCTCGAGAGCGGAGAAGAGCTGACTCTGCTCTACGGCAGCGCAGGTGAGCAACCGGCCAGCCTCAAGGTGATACCGCGTTTCGCATACCGCCGCAGAGACAAGGACTACCTCGAAGCTGAGTGCTCTCACTCTGGGATCTTGAAGACCTACCGCCTCGATCGCGTTCAGAAGATCCTGCGCTAAGCCTGCGCTCAGGCGCACTCGCTCTTGTGTGAGAGCGCCTGCTTCAAGAGCTCTCCGAGGTCCGTCCCCGCCAGGGGTTTCGGCTGAAGCTCGCTCATCGCCGATTTCGCCGAGTCTGCGAATTGCGCCTCCTCTGCCATGATCCGAGCGCCGTCCGTGTGAAGAAGAGAGAGCGTGAGACGCTCCTCTCTAAGCTCGACTGAGACCACGCGAACGGAGACGGGTTGACCCTCCACATAATGAGCAGTGAGCGGCTCTCCTGTCCCAAAGCCGCATTCACGCCTCGGGACAAAGCCTGAGAGGTCAGGCTCTAGCGCGATCAACACACCAGCACCTAAGACTCGCTCGACCACGCCGCTGACCAAGCTGGCCTCAGGGAAGCGCTCTCCTGCGCCGGTCCACGGGCTCTCCCCGAGCTGCTTGATGCCTAAGGAGATGCGCTTACCGCCGCGCTGTATGTGCAAGACCTTCGCCTCGACCGCGTCCCCCACATTGAGGAGTTCTCCGGGGTGAGCGATACGACGGTGCGAGATGTTTGAGATGTGCACGAGGCCTTGTCCGCCACGTCCAAAGCGCACGAAGGCGCCATAGTCTTCCACGCGGATGATGCGGCCATGAACAACTTCACCAGGTCGCACAGCTCCTTCACCGCCACGTTCCCGGGCTCGCTTCAGCACGCGCTTTCGACTGAGGAGGCAGCGCTGTCGCTCGTGGTCTACCTCGATCACCTCGCAAACAAAGGTCTGACCGATGAGCTCATCGAGATCGCTCCCACGTGGCATCCCTGTCTCGGAGCGGGGCATGAAGGCATGCAGTCGTCCGACCCGCAGCTCCAGACCACCTAGATTTGTCGCGCTGACGCGACCTTCAACGATGCTCGCGACCTCCATGTCCTCCCATGAGTGAAGGACCTCTTCCTCAGTCAAAGCCAAACGCCAGAG
>JAPKBY010000130.1 GCA_028823185.1 Planctomycetota bacterium | reverse complement strand
CCAGGGACCTCCTCGCACCAGATGGCCTCGTTCTGGACGGCGCCGTTCACCTCGAGGGTGAGCTCGCCGCGGTCGACCAAGATGCGATAGCTGTTCCACTCGCCCAAGGGCTTCTCGCTTGAGCCGATCTGGCCGCGGGTGTGGCGTCCATTGGTGCGCTCGGGGGCAGCGACCATCGGGACGTTGTCGATGTTCCAGATGTCACCAGCGCTCCCAGACTGCAGCTGCGCCTCCATGCTGTGAGGCCAGACCGTGTCCTCTCCTGTCATGCGACAGAGCACGCCAGAGTTTCCTGCCCCTCGCTCCGGATCAAAGCGCCACTCGAGGGTGAGCTCATAGTTCAGGTACTCCTCTTCGGTGCGGATGTAGCCCACTGGGTTTCCCTCACAACGAATGACTCCATCTACGATCGACCAGACATCGTCTCGCTCGCCCTCTCCGCGCAGGTGGTGTGTCCACCCGCTGAGGTCTTTGCCGTTGAAGAGCGAGACCTTCGCGCCAAATGCGGGGGTGCGCTCAGGATCGCGCGCGAGGAAGGCGAGGAGGTCAGCGATGTCTTGTGCGCTCAACCCCATCGCCAAGCCCTCGGGCATCACCGAGAGAGTTTGCTTCTTCTTTACGGCGACCTCTTCGCTCGGGATCACGTGCCTGTTACCCATAGTGTCCTTGAGGATGACGTCTCTCCCTTCTGCTAGGAGGAAGCCCGAGTAGAGCACCTCATCCTTCGTCTGAACGAGGTAGGTGTCATAGCCGAAGGCGATCGCGGCGGAGGGGTTCAAGATCGCGTCGAGGATCTCGGAGCGCCCATACTTCGATTTAAGCGCTGTGAGGTTGGGGCCGATGTCTTGCCCGAAGCCCGTGTGCGCGTGGCAGGAAGAGCAGCGCGCGCTCTCAGAGCGGAAGATCTCTCGTCCGCGCTCAGCTGAACCATCCATGGAGAGCAGCGCCGTGACAGAGGGCAATGACTCTAAGCCTGGGCGCGGGAAGTGAGCCGAGGCGAGGGCGCGGATGCCGAGATCCGGGTTCGAATAGATGGTCTCTGTCGCGGCCGTGACGAGGCGCTCTGGCAGCGCGCTCTCCTCAGCCTTGGTCAACAAGAAGAGGCCTCCCTCGGGATCAAGCGCGAGGTCTTTGGCAGCCTGCTCGCGCTCGTTCCACTCTGCTGCGACATCCATCAAGGTCATCCTGCGTGGATCTACGACGGCCTCTGAATCGGCGTCCTCGACCCAGACCTCAAACTCCATCGTGCCACCGCAGCCTTGGCTAGAGCCCCCATAATCTGGACCCACGGAGCAAAGAAAGCGCCGCGCACCAGGGGGAACCCCGATGAGGATGCGCGCCTTGGCGTGAGTTCCGATACCGCGCTCAAAGATCTTGTCGCCGACTTGCAGCTCGCTGCCATCAGCCGCTCTGTCGAGCTGAGTCTCTCGCCAGCCCTGCTCTGACTCATCCCAGCTGCGCACCGGCACGACGCTCCCGTCCTCAAGGACGAAGCGCGGGTCGATCCAGTCTCCCCAGTCGCAGCCGTTACCGTCGCCGCCGTCTGTCAGCACGAGCCACATCTTCTGACCTCGAGTGACGTCCACGTCGACGTCTGTGAGACCCTCCGTAATGAGACCGCTGCTCCAGCGCTGTGTCGCTGCGCCAAAGTCCACGCTGCCGCGCGCACCAGGAGGCGCATAGTCACGCCAGTGGTTCTCCAGCCTGTTCTGAAACCACCAGCGCGCGCCCTCGCGCGTGTCTGCAGGTCCAGCATGCCAGAGCACGAACATCGCATCGGCGGCCTCACGCGCCTCACAGAAGGCGATGCCATCCATCATCATGCTGCGAGCGTCTAGCTCCAGGGATTCATCCATGGCTCGCGCTAGCATCGGCGCGACAGCTTCCACCGTGTGCAGTCTCCAAAGGAGCTCGCGATAAGCCTCCTCCTTGAGCTCACCGGCCTCAAGCGCCTCTGCGAGCAAGGCGACGAACTCTTCCTCATGTCCCCGCGCACCGATCCCGATCGACTCGAGCGAGACCCTGTCGCCGACCTCGTGATTCAGCGCGATCACCAAGAGGGGCTCGGCGCGATCTTCCCAGAACAGCCCACGCAGGATCCTCGCGAAGCAAGAGCGCACGAGCGCTGAAGGGGCTGCCGCTAGACCGAGTGACGGTCTCTCGAGGCTAGAGGGGTCGTAGAGCCAGAGCGCACGGATCGCCGCGATCTGGAGCTCAGGGGTCCAATCGAACTGATGCACAGCCATCGCAGCGCGTGAGTCTTTGGAATCACTGATCGCGAACTGCATCGCTCGTGAGACGACGCGAGGGTCAGGGTCCTGCCAGAGCTCATCGATGGTCGCTGCTGCTTCATTCCCTAGCTCGCTGAGCCTCGCTCGCTCGACAGCGCGCACGCTCAAACAAGGAGAACGCAACCCTTCAAGCGGCTCGCCAACGCCTCCCTTCGGAGTGACCCGCAAGATGCGGCCATATGACTCACGATCACGAGCTGCGTGTCCTCCCACGCCGGGGTCGAACCAGTCAGCGACATAAACGGAGCCATCCGGAGCGACACAGACATCGCTCGGTCTGAACCACTGCCCCTTCCCGTCATCAGCAGCGCGACCGCTCTCATTAGTTCGGCCCAAGAAGACTGAGGGCTCAAGCCTATAACCAGAGCCCTCTTGAATCGGTTGATGCGCATAGACGACGCCGGCTCCTGCGTCGCAATTCAAGACCGCGCCATCGATCATGGTGAGCTTGTCGCTCTCGTAGACGCAGACACCCGTCGGGGCCCCCGCTCCATTGATGGTCCAGGTCGGCATCACGCCGGGATCTTCGGCGTGCCAGTGCGCTGCTTGGATCTCTTGACCAGGGCGCATGTCTGCGCGCCAAGTGCGCGAGCCGTCCTCAGAGTAGTAGCCGAAGCGTCCGCCCTCAGCCACCCAAGCCGTGCGACAGCCGCGGTTCCCGTCGTCGTCATTGTCCTCGGTGTAGAGGTTTCCGAAGGAGTCCCGAGCGATCTCATACTGATTGCGGAAGTTGTCCGCGATGACCTGCAGCCCTGTCCCGTCCGGGTAGACGCGCAGCATGATGCCGCTCGTCCAAGCCATCCCGTCATCACTCACGAGCCCTGGGCTGTTCTTTACGTTGTATGGACCGCCGCCGGCGTAGATGCTCCCGGAGCGCACAGTGCTGCCGTCTGATCCAGACACGATGTGCGGGCCGGCGTTACCAGCTGCGATATAGAGCCAGCCGTCATCACCTGCGACGACAGAGTGGACGCCGTGATCGTGGTCGAAGCCGCCGAAGCCTGTCAGGAAGGTCTCGCGCTTGTCAGGGACGTCGTCTCCATCCTCGTCCGTGTAGACATAGATGTTCGGAGAGCAAGAGACATAAACGCGCGGCGGAACGACGCAGATCCCGAGCGGTGCCGTGAGGTCCGCGTCTTGTACGAAGACCTTCGAGCTCTCGGCGACGCCGTCACCATCAGCGTCTTCGAGGATGACCACGCGGTCTCCCTCCGGATGATCAACGCCAGGGTTACGTCCGCCCCAGCGACGGTAGTTGACAGCTTCTGTTACCCAGACTCGGCCCTTCGGATCTACATCGATCGCTGTGGGGTTATAGACATTGGGAGACTCAGCCCAGAGGCTGACCACGACCCCATCAGGCGCCTCGAAGCGCTCGGTGAGAGTGGTCGTGTCTTGAGGAGCAGAGAAGAGGAGCGCGGCGATGAGGAGCGATTGCATGCCCGCACTTTAAGGGCTGGGCGCCGTGATGGCCTCTACTCAGTCCCCGAGGAAGTCCTCAGCCTTCATCCAGGCCTCAAGGAGGCTCGGCCACTGCCCAACGGGGAGCTCTGGCTTTCGCATTCCATAGCCGTGCCCACCCTTAGAGAAGACATGCAGCTCAAAAGGGACCTTGGCTCTCTCGAGAGCGGCCGCGTAGATGCGGGAGTTCGCCACCGAGACCCAGTCGTCCGCGGCGTGGACAAGGAAGGCGCGCGGCGTCTTTGAAGTGACATGCAGCTCGCTCGAGAAGCGACGGATCAACTCCTCGGATGGATTCTTGCCGAGCAGGTTCTTTCCAGAGCCGCTGTGTGCGACACCCGGGAGTAAGCTGACCACAGGGTAGATGAGGACACTAAAAGCCGGTGGCGCCTCGATCATCTGCACCGAGGCCGATGCGGCCAAATGACCCCCAGCCGAAAAGCCCATCACGCCGACGCGCGCTGGATCGATCCCCCACTCTTTTGAGCGCGCTCGTGTGATCTGAAAAGCCTTGCGGCAATCGGCGAGCGGAGCCTCGTGACCGAAGACATGACCTTCTGGCCTAGGCATCCGATACTTGAGGACGATGCCAGCGACACCACGCTCCGTGAACCACCGCGCGATGTCATGCCCCTCTTTATCGATGGCCAGCAAGCCGTAGCCTCCGCCGGGGCAGATGACGACCGCGCAGCCCGTAGCCTTCCCCTCTTCGGGTAGATGAACGCTGATGCTTGGGACGAAGACGTTCGCGACGTGCGCGTCTCCAGGCGCTCCGGTCCAGACCTCATTCGAGAACTCATCAGGAGCCCCTGGCACGCCATCGGGCCAGAGCGCCACCTCGACAGCCGCGCTTTGCTTGAGGAGCGCTAGAGGGTGCGCACCGAGCTCGGCAGAGGAGAGAACGCACAGGAGTATCGCTTGGAGAATCATCACTCCAGTGTAGGGTTCTCCTCTGCGCACCCCGGAGGCCGATCCCACAAGAATTCCGAGCGGGAACTCCCATCCTGAGGTACACCGAACTTATGCCCGCCTTCGAGAACACCCGAAGAGATCTCTGCTTGCGTGCGCTGACTGCGGCGCTCGCGCTGGCTCCTCTGGCCGGGAGCGCCGAAGCGCAGGGGCATCCGGAGTGGGACGACGAGTACTTCATGACCGTCACCTTCTGCGAGCCGAACCTGACCACGGACTGCTCCTCACCAGCCAACCACCAGGTCATCGCATCGGGTTCAGATGACGGCAGCACCTGGACCGTGCTCCCGTACTGGGGGATGTTCATATACCACGGCAGCGTCCCGGACATCGTCCGCCGGGGGAACACGGTCTACGTCTTCACGCCCAACGAGGTGGCTCGCTACAACGTCGAGACCGAGGTCTGGACCCCGCCCGTCAGCGTCAACCTCTCAGATCCTGCCACGACCGGGGGCTTCGTAGATCCCAGCGTCCATGTCGACGAACACGGGCGCCTTGTCCTCTTCTACCTCCTCGGGGTCATGGGTCATGACCCAGCCGGCTGCAGCCCCGCCGGCAGCTCCTGCACCAAGTACATCCACTCGGCTGTCGAGGTCCCCGGCAGCGATGGGACAGCCTTCGTCGTCGAGTCCGGGGATCGCCTCACGATCCAGACCGGCGGGAGCGACCCGCCGATCTCCTCCGACCCTGACGTCATCCGCGTGGGCGACGAGTTCATCGTCCTGCTCTCCCGCGGCACTTCGACACAGATCTGGACCTCTCCCAGTCTCCACGGGACCTACGCGCCCTCTCCATCACTCCCCGGCGGCTACCTCTGGCAGAACGGACCCGCGGTCGCCTCGGGCCTCTACTTCGAATCAACCGGCGAGTACTGGTTCTACGCCCACGAATACTCGCCCACCCACAACACGAATGTCATCCGCCGAGCCGTCGTCTCCTCTGTCACGAGCCAGATACCGTCCTCAACCTGGACGACCGCAGCTGGCCCCAATGACTTCGGCCTCTCAAACGCGACGCAGCTCGGCAGCCCCGGCATCTGCGTGAACTCAAAGATGTGGCCTGCCGAAGAG
>JAPKBY010000129.1 GCA_028823185.1 Planctomycetota bacterium | reverse complement strand
GTACCCGTAGATCTTCAATCCTGTCCACCAGCGGTCCGTGGCGTTGTTGTTCGTGATGGTCGTCGAGTGGTGAGGGACATCGTCCTCTAGGAAGAAGAGAGTGAGAGCATCTAGATCACCGATCTTCCATTGTCGTCGATCAAGTTCGACGACCTCTGGGATCACTCCCTCTTCCTCTGAGGTCGCATTCACCGTTGTGCCGGTGGCTCGGCACGCGCTCTGCGCGATGAGCGCTAAGAGAACGAACCCGTACTCAAGAGTTGACGGTTGTAGCTTCTTCATCTGCCCCAAGCTGAACGCAGCCGGAGAGGTCGGGTTCAGAGGGAATGGGATCTTAGACTTTGAGCTTAGAGGCGAGCCAATCAATCGGAGGGCCTGCGAAATATGGCTTTGCACACCCCGGGAGGTGGCCTTCTAGGAAACCAACATGTCCGCCACGTGGGCTGAAGTGACGCTCGACCAAGGGGCCGCATTCCTCCTCTTCTGGGACGATGCCGGGCCTTAAGAAGGGATCGTCGATACCTTGAATGAGCAGCGTCGGACAAGTGATCTCTTTGACGAAGGGTCTACAAGAGCTCTTTGCATAGTAATCATCGGCGTCCTCGAAGTCGTGGAGCGGCGCGATCAGGCGCTCGTCCAGCTCTCTGAGCGTCTTGGATGCAATGACCGCGTCGACATCAACGCCAGCCTCTTCGAGCAGCGCGCGCTTGGTCCTCACCGAGCGGAAGATCATTCCGAGCAACCAACCACGATAGATCCTAGAGAAGCCGCTGTTCAACCGACTTGAGCAAGCGCTGAGGTCATAGGGGACGCTGACGGCGACAGCCGCTTCAATGAGCGCAGCCTCACCTTCTTCGCCGAGGTGTTTGAGGAGAGCGTTCCCTCCGAGGGAGAAGGCCATAGCACCTAGACGTGTCTTTGGGTTGCGTGCTCGAGCCATGTTGATGACCTCAGCGATGTCCCCCGTGTCGCCTGCGTGATAGCCCCTCGCGAGGCGGTTGGGTTCGCCGCTGCAGCTCCGGAAGTGAACGAAGAGCGCTCGCAGCCCTCGCTCCTTGAGCGCGTTGAGGCTCCGTCCCACATAGGGCGATCGGATTGAGCCTTGGAGCCCGTGGAAGACGAGGACGAGGGGCGCCTCCTCTGAGCTCGCGTCTAACCAGTTGAGGTCGAGGAAGTCTCCATCGGAGAGCTCGAGCCGTTCATGGCGAGTCTCTGGCAGCTTGGGCCGACCGAGGAGACCGCCCCAGAGCGTTTGAAGGTGTGGGTTTGCCAACCACCAGGCAGGACGAAAGGGACGCATGTGGAGATCTTAGCTTTCGTCGTTCGGGGCGAGCGAAGGAGTTCCATCGCTCGCCCGCTCTGGCTCAGGGAGTCCAGGTGACCTCGTAGCCGTTGGTTGTGTTGAAGCCGTTGTCACAGATCCAAACGTTCGGATCTCTGTACCAGTACTGATAATACTTCGTGTCACCGACGATGACTTCGCCCTTTGTCGCTATGGAGATGGTGCTCGTAGACTCGCCGAAGGTCGAGAAGCTCACCTGGAGCCGTTTGACCCTTCCGCCTACGCAGCGCAGCCCATCACCGAACGCGACCCCTGTGCCGCCGTTGACGGCGTTGTTGCCTTGGAAGAAGAGGCCGGGACCCGAGGTGAGGCCGGTCGCCATCAAGGTGAGGTCGTCAGCGCTGACGCTGTCAGAACCCGATCCTCTCAGGACTGCACCTTGGCATGAGCTGTTGGCGCAGCCTTGAGCGAGACCGAAGGCGTTGTTGCAAGGGCATGTCTCAGGCGTCGCAAAGCAGAAGGGGACGCCAGGCTCCAGCTTGATGTCAAAGACATAGGCCGCACCGGCACTTGAGACTGATGGGTCCGACCCGCCGGGATCGCCAATCGCACCCACGACTACATCGCTCCCGTCTACTGCGATGGACTGTCCAAAGAAGGAGTTGTCTGAGGCGTCCGACGCTAGGAGCTCCTTGAGCAGAGAGCCCGTGTTGTTGTCATAGAGATAAGCGGCGCCTGTATCCAAACCGTCGTGTTTGTGTTCGCGCGCTCCGACGACGACGCCTCGTTCGCTGACTCCGAGGCCGAAGCCAAAGAGATCTCCCACGCCTGGGTGCGGGGGATGCAGTCTGAACTTCTCTGTTCCAGTCACAGCGTCGAAGATATAAGCCATTTCAGCGTTCGCGCTGCCGATGGCCATGACGTCTTCATGGAGGGCGACGGCGTAGCCGAAGTGTCCTCCCCAGCTCGCATCGGAGGGCGCCATCTTCGCGATCTGTGCGCCCGTCTGTGTGTCGAAGAGATAAGCCGCACCGGACTCGGGTCCAGCGACAGGGTTGTCTGAGAAGGGCGCTCCGACGACCGCTCGCTCATCGCTGAGCGCGACGGAGAACCCAAAGAGGTCGATGTCGTGGCCATCATCAGGCGTGAGCTTCCCTACTTGAGCGCCTGTAGCTAGCTCGAAGAGATATGCCGCTCCGGTGATATTGTTTGGGTCGCTGTCCTGGAATGAGCCGACGAGGGCGTGAGTGTCGGTCATGCTTATGGAGATCCCGAACATAGATCCGGTCTCTCCGTTTGAGGGGAGGAGCTCTCCTAATTGCAGGCCGCTCGTCGCGTCAAAGATGAGAACAGCGCCGGTCCCGTTTGGGTTGGGGGCGATAGAGCTGACGAGGGCGATGTTGCCTCGTAAGGCGACGGCTGATCCGAAGAGATGGTTTTCACCGCTGATGTCGGGGAGGAGCTTGAGGAGCTGTGCGCCGGTCTTAATGTCGAAGATGTAGGCTGCGCCAGCGCTCTCGTGGAGTTCACCATCTCTGAACGCGCCGACGAGAGCCCGGCCGTCATGGATGGCGACGGAGTAGCCCAGGAAATCCCCGGCCTCTGAGTCTAGAGCGGTGAGTTTTTTTGTCTCGAAGAGCTCGAGGTCCGTTTGCGGCGACGCTGCAGCGCTCTCAATTGAGAGCGGGGCGCAGAGGAGGAGGGCGGCAAGGTGGGCGGTGTTTCTCATATCGATAGACTATCGTTGATCGACGAATGGGTTACGCGCTCTTGCTGCGTTTGACCCTCTCTGGAGCGCGCTAGGAGAGAGCCTTTTTATGCACTTGAGCGGAACACCGAGTCAGCTTAAGAGGGCGTCGCTCTTCATCGCGGGGATGCCTGCATGGATCTATCTGCTATTGAACGGAGCATGCGTGAGAAGACGATCCCGTGCAGCGGTGAGATGAGATACCAGTAGGCGGTGCCCATCCAGCCTGCTGGATCAAAGGACGCTGTCTGTCGGATCATGCTGCCCTCTTCAGATTCCTCGACTACGAACTCGAGCCAAGCTTTGCCAGGGAGCTTCATCTCGGCGCGCAAGAGCAGGCGCTTGTCCTGCTCGAAGGCCTCCACTCGCCAGAAATCTAAGGCGTCTCCAACACCGATGTTGACGGGGTGGGTGCGGCCGCGCCGCACGCCTACGCCTCCGATCAAGAGGTCGAGGAAACCGCGCAGCGACCACAACCAGTTGCAGGCGTACCAACCCTCTTCTCCTCCGATCTTTTGGATGGGCAGGAAGGCGCGGGCTGGTTCAGTGTTGACGTTGACCGAGCGGGAGTCTTGGAGCTGGTCTCCAAAAGAGACGCCTGTCCATTGCTTGGGCTCCCCTCCAGAAGAGACTGAGTCAGACCAGCGCGTCTGGGCCGCTTGTCTCTCTCCTTCGCTGATGGCGCGTGTGATGGACTCCTTGACTGTTATGGGGCGGACCTTAAAGGTGTCTAGCGCGCTCTGGTCTCGGACTATGGTCGGGTGAACGATGCTCTCGATCAGTTTCTTTCCGATGCGTGCGTAGAGCGGAGTCACGAGACCTAGCCAGAGGCTCGAGAGACGTGGCGTGAGCACTGGGACGCGGATCATGAAGCGTTTTAGACCTTTGATCTCAGCGTACTCGTTCATCAGCTGTCCATAAGAGAGGCGCTCTGGTCCGCCTATCTCGAAGACGCGGCTCTCTGCCAGGGGCACCGTGATGGACTCGATGAGATAAGCGAGGAGGTCATCAATGCCGATCGGTTGTGCGTCGACTTCCACCCAGCGAGGGGTGATCATCACGGGGAGTCTGTCGACGAGGGCTCTGATCATCTCGAAGGAGAGGCTCCCCGCGCCAAGGACGATCGATGCGCGCAGTTCGAGGACCTCTGTGTCGGCAGAGCGCAGGATCTCACCGACCTCATGGCGGCTGCGGAGGTGTGGCGAGAGCTCTTCCTCCGCGTTTCCGAGTCCACCTAGATAGATGACCCTCTTTACACCTGCGCGCTCTGCAGCCTGTGCGAAGTTGCGTGCTCCCTCTCTGTCCGCGTCTTCAAAGTTGCCTGCGGATCCCATGCTGTGGATGAGGTAGTAGGCGGTCTCGATGCCTTCGAGGGCTCGCTCTAGGCTCGACACAGAGAAGATGTCAGCTTGAACGACTGTGGTCGTCTCTCCGATCTTGTCGGAGAGAGAGAGCGGATCGCGAGCCATGCATCTGACGGAGACCCCGCTCTCCTCGAGCTTGCGCCAGAGGCGTCCTCCGATGTAGCCCGTGGCTCCTGTGACGAGGATTCGCGCAGGTTCTTTGATGGCATTCATTGCGCTGTGTTTAGTGCGCGCAAGCCCATCGTGAAGGACTCAATATCAGACATTGAGTTGGCGATGAAGAGACTCCTGTCCGCCTTGAGCTTGAGCTCTCGACAGCTCCGTCCACCGATAACGACCCGTGCCCCTTTGGTGCGGACAGAATAAACGAGGTCTTGGATGGCGCGTTTGGCCTCTCGCGCGTTCTCCAAGTGATTGATGCTGATCCAAATACGCGCAGGTGAGTGCAGCTCGACCCCTGCCATGAAGGTTGAGATTGGCGTGTTCGCGCCGAGGTTGATCGTTTGAAAGCCTTGCGCTTCTAAGGTCGCCGCTGCCATCAGGGAGGGCAGCTGACTCTGGTCTCCACTGAGGGCCCCGCCGAGCGCTATGGGGGCGGCTGCGTCTGTCATCTCATTCATGGAGCGGAGACGTTCGATGGCGCTGATCGCGAGCGCAGTGCAGCGATGTTCGATGAGGATCCCTCTCTCGCTGTCGTCGAGCCACATCCGTCCAATTCTGGCCAGGGCTGCGGCGAAGGGCCCATCGCATATCTCTCCTAGGCTCCAGCCTTTCAGATGTATGGCCTCAACGAGTTGATTGATCTTCTCTTGTTCTCCCTGAACGAGCGCCTCTTGAAGGAGGAGCTCTATGGGTAACTCGGGGGAGAGCTCTTTGCGGGGCATGATGAGGCCGAGGTGGGCGTGTTGTATGACCTCTAACCCTGCCTCTCGGATGAAGCGGATCGCCTCTTTGACCAGGATGCGGCGGTGGCCTCCTGAGGTGCGAGTGAGCTTGATCTTTCCGCTGTCAGCCCATCGCTTGATTGAGGACTCACCTACACCGATGGCATCAGCCAAGGCTTTTGGGGAGAGATGTTCGTTTAGATGCTTCACCATGTGAATGATATGAACGTTTTTGTGTGCGACAAGCAGAAGGTCTCTTTTTGTCTCAGGATCACTATCTGAGCATATCCTGAGCATTAATGCCAGATTGAATAAATAAATACCTATGCAGACCCTTGACATCACCTCCCGCCTGTATAGGATCCAAGTGAATGGTTTGAACGAATGGTGGTTTGTTCAAGGCATTTGGGACTCGCCGGATCATCTGGCGAATCTCTGGAGGGCTCCGTCGGAGTTTCTCCATGGGAAATGTAGTGAGGAGAGATCGCTGGGTGGCTTCCTCTTCTCCAGCTAGGCCGACAGCCCTTGTGTCGGCCTG
>JAPKBY010000128.1 GCA_028823185.1 Planctomycetota bacterium | reverse complement strand
CTCAGCGGTGAAGTCCTCGTCTTCCGAATGAGCGGAGTCTTATCTTTTTTGCTCGAATTGGGACATCGCACCTCTAGGTGATCGCGGGCCGGGTAGTCTGGGTCGATGCCGGAGCTTCCTGAGGTAGAGACCGTCGCACGCCTCATACGCCCACACCTGGTCGGGCGCTTGATCGAGGATGTGGAGGTGTCATGGACACGCTCCTTAGGCGGTCTGACCGAGAGGGCGTTTCGAGAGAACATTACAGGCTCCTTGGTTAAGAGGGTTTGGCGTCGAGCGAAGTGGATCGTCTTCGACCTCGAACGCCTCGGTAGACCCGCAGGTCACCTCCTTTGTCACCTACGGATGACAGGGAGATTGCATGTCGAGCCGACGGGGACTGACATGGGGCCCTATGAGCGCGTGCGGATTGACCTCGACAATGGAGAGAGCTTGTTCTTCATCGACGTTCGCAAATTCGGCCGCTTCATCTATGAGAACGACACCAATGAGCGTTTTGCTGGGATTGGTCCTGAACCGCTCACAGATGAATTTTCATCGGCGTGGTTTAGAGCGGCTCTCGCTTCCCGCAAGAGGCAGCTGAAGCCGCTGCTGCTCGACCAAAGCTTCTTAGCGGGCTTAGGGAATATCTATGTGGATGAGGCCTTGCATGCAGCGAAGCTGCATCCGATGAGGCGCTCTGACAGGGTCCCGGCTGCCGCAGCAGATCGGCTCCACGCTGAGATTCGAGATGTCTTGGCTGCGGCGATTCGTCGGGAAGGTTCGAGCTTTGACACCTTCTACAGGACACCAGAGGGGCAACCAGGCAGCTACCAGGAGCAGTTCCTCGTTTATGGCAGAGACGGTAAGCCCTGTCGCTTCTGCGGGCGGACGATCAAGAAGATGGTGGTCGCGCAGCGAGGTACGCACATCTGCACTCGCTGCCAACCTGTCCCGCGAGGTTAAGATCTACACATGATTGAATTCAGCGAGCTAAAGCGCGGCGTGTGCATTCAGCACAAGGGCGCGCCTGTGATGGTGACCGATGTGAAGTTGAACAGCCCGACGGCTCGTGGCGGAAGCATGATCGCCAAGATCCGGATGCGGAACCTGCTCACAGGTCAGACCCTCAACGACTCGTTCAGGAGCGGGGACAAATTTGATGAGGTGGATGTCGAGAAGCACCCTTGCACTTACCTCTACAGTGATGGGACGCGCTGGCACTTCATGGACGACTCCACCTATGAGCAGTTTGACCTCGGCGCTGATGACCTCGGTGACTCCAAGGGGTACCTCAGCGAAGACATCGAAGATGTACAGGCTATGTTTGTCGACGGCGCGCTCGCTGGCGTAGAGCTTCCGACGACCGTCGAGCTAGAGATCACGGAGACGACACCTCCCATCAAGGGCGCTACCGCGACGGCGCAGCTCAAGGTCGCTCTTGTTCAGACCGGCATCGAGGTGCAGGTTCCTTCCTATTTGGTCATGGGAGAGCGCATCCGAGTAGACACAAGAGACGGACACTTTGTGGAGCGAGTCAAATGAAGAAGATGAGACTGTTCGCCGCAGCTCTCGCGCTGCCTTTCTTTGCCGCATGTTATGCGGAGGCGCCGCCAGTGGAGGCCAACACGGGCCCGATGTGCGGGCCCTGTGACATGACAATGCCTGAAGGCTTTCCGCTGACGGAGATCGCAGGGCTGCAATTTGCGGTCTGCGGCGGTCGCTGCGAAGAGCTGATCACGGAAGACCCAGAGAAGTACCGCGAGTTCGCGGTGGACGAGTGATTCTCAGCTGATGCGTGTGCGCCAAGCTGTCTCGAGCTCGGGGATCTGTGACCACTGCTCGACGCAGATGGAGAGATAGAGGGTCACATCGTCAGGCTTGTAGGTGGCGTCTAATTTTTTGAGCGCTGCGTCGAGCTTGGCGACGTCCGGCTCATTGTCTCCGTCCCCTTCGAGCATGCCGTCCTCGTGTGAGACGCCAGTCTCGTCTAGAAAGTCAGTGATGAGAGGCTTCTGCGTCTTCATCAGATAGCTTCCGAAGAGCTCGTAGGTGAGCTCTGCGTTGGCGTCAGAGATGAGGATGGACTGGGCGCGGCGGGCGCGCTGCGCCATCGGGAGCTTCCTGATCGCTTGAGGCCGGAACTTCATGGCCTTTGCGACCTCTCCATCGAGGGGGCCGAAGCCCTTGTTCTCGAGGGCGTTGTATATCTCTAGGAAGCGCTCGGGGGAGGTCTGCTTGAGTTGTTCGACGACTTGCATGTACGGAGTCTATACGAATAGAGGTCTATCGTTGGTTGTCTAGATCGGAGATCCTGCGCATGATGAGCGCAGATGACAGCACTCAATCCAGAGAAGCGGCGCCGGGCGGAGAGCACCTATACGGTCCTAGCCGGATCTTTCGCTGTGATCTTGGTGTTGACCAACATCATCGGCACCAAGCTCTTCTACCTATTTCCCGACGGGGGACCTGCTTGGTTCAACGGCGGTGAGCCCGTGACCTTGACCGCAGGGATCATCACCTACCCTCTCACCTTTTGGCTGACGGACGTCGTCAGCGAGATCTGGGGGAAGCGGAAGGCGAACCTGATGGTTTGGTTGGGCTTCGGGACCAGCTTCTTAATGCTGGGTGTCTTGCAGTTGGCGGTCTCGCTCCCCGCTTCAGAGGTCTGGTCAATACCAGGCATCAGCCCGATCGACGCGGGCCTCTTAGAGCGGGAAGGCATCGCTGGGAGGGACGCGATGCAGGCCGCTTATGCTTCGACCTTCCAGAACCCGAGGCTGCTGCTGCTCGCCTCCATGCTCGCTTATCTCGTCGCACAGCTCTTTGATGTGCGCCTCTATCACTTCTGGTGGAAGGTGACAGGTGGACGTCACCTCTGGCTGCGAAACAACGGCTCGACGATCATCAGTCAATTGGTCGACACCATCATCGTGAACGGGATCTATTTGCGCTGGGGCCTCAACCTCGACTGGGCGGTCATCGGAGAGATCATCTTCTGGGTGTATGTCTGCAAGATCGCGCTAGCGTTCGTAGACACCCCATTGATCTATCTCGGCTGCTCTAGATTCCGTGCCTTCTTCGGGCTGCCGCAGGATGCTGCGCCTGAGTCGGCTCCGCTGGCTTGAGCTAGCGCTTGATCCCTCGCAGGAGGTCTCCGAGCCCACCCCCTGTCGCCTTCTCAAGCAGGGCTCCGCTGACCGCGGATCTGAGCCAGCTCTTCCAGGCGCCGTCCCGGTCAACGAGCAGCGGGTCATCGAGCTGGCCCTCCAGTCGAAGGGTGATCTCCTCATCAGGCAGGGAGACGGTCTCTCCATTGAGCTCTGCGCGCCCGCCGCTGATCTGCAAACTCAGGACTCCAGCGAGCTGAGCTCTTGGGTTTGAGACCAGCCCCTCTAGGTGAAGGTCGATGGCCCCGCTCTTGAGCTTGCCTTGTTGACCGAGGTCTCCAGCAAGTCGGGCGGCGTCGATCCCTTTACCGCCGCCGCTGAAGCGCATGTCGTTCTCGCTCTCGCGAGACCATGAGAGCTCGAACTCACCATCGCTCGTACGCAGCGTCGTCGTCGGCTTCCCCTCGATGAGGTCGGGCTCATCGGTCAGGTCGAAGAGGTGTACCTCTGCGCTTCGGGAGTCTCCGAAAGGGATGTCTCGCCAGCTAGCCTCGACGAGGTGTATACGCGGTCGAGAGCGACTGAGCGGTGTCTTGGCGGACGGCGGCGGCAAGAGGACTCCAGCGATCTCCTGAGCTTGTGCTTGAGCGCTCTCGTCACCCTCTCCTCCGCTGAACATTTCGAAGCCTCGACGCACTCGCTCTAAGAGCTCTTCGAGCTGCTCGCGGTCTTCGATGAGTTCGCGCCAGTCGACCACTTTCCCCTTGCTCGGCTTTGTTCGCGCCTCACCGTCGAGCGGCTGCAACTCGATGAGCTGGGCCTCCTCGCTGCGAGCCTGATTGAAGGCTGCGCCAGTGAGCACCAGACGCTCGATCACGAGCTCATTTCTGGAGAGCGCTAGCGCGTCTAGGTCGGCCTCTATGGAATCCCAGCGCACGAGGTCTCTCGTGAGGTCATTTGGATCAGCGATCGCGAGCCCAGAGACGGAGAGCTGGGCGCTGCTGAAGGAGAGCTCCGCTGAGGCACAGTCGACCTGAGCGCCAGTCATTTGGGCGATGCCGCCGACGAGCGCGGAGCGCACCCCTTTGGCTTGTGCGATAGAGAGGTAGACGCTGCCTCCGATCAAGAGGAGAGCCGCGGCAGCGACGCCCGATGGGCGCCACCAGCGACCTTTGAGCTCTAGCGCTGCGCGGAATCCATCCTTCGGGAGTCCGCCGAGGAGAGCCCAAGCCAAGAGCTTGACCCACGGCTTAGAGCTCCACTTCTTGAAGGCTTCAGAGCCCTCTTCCAGCTCGGCTAATTTCGAGCGGAGGCTGTTCACGGCCTTGACGAGGAGGAGACCCGTGATCGCGCCAAGCGTGAGGCCGAGCGCCACGCCGCCCGTGAGCCGGTTTGATTCCCAATCTGCCCATGCGAGCAGGGGCGCCTCAGAGATTCTGGCGAGCAGTCCACCGAGCGATCCGCTGAGGAGCTTGGCTCCGAGCGCGTCGATGTGTTCTTGAAATACGAGGGTGAGTAGGGAGGCCGCGCCAACTGTCGCGGAGGAGATCGGCAGGCTCGCGTTGAGGACGAGCAGGAGACCGCCGCAGAGAGCGATCAGGGCCACGCCTGTGTGATCCCACGGGACACAACCTACGAGGCAACCTAAGAGGCAAGAAAGGAAGAGCTGTTCGCTCGTTGCGCGGCCAAGGAGCAGGCCAAATATTCGGTTCTGTGACATGGGCGATCTACGCCGCCCATGTTAGCTGATCGGTGCCAACCGACCCAGCAGCTTGGTCTCAAGCTCCCCAGGTCACCTCATAGCCGTTCGTCAAGTTGAACAAGCTAGAGCAGGGGGAGGTGCCCGCGTCGCGATACCAGAACTGATAGCGCTTCGTGTCACCGATGCTTACGCCGCCCTTGGTCGCGACTGAGATGGTGGAGTCAGCGGTGAATCCGTTCGCGTTGTTCGCAAAGCGAACCTCAAGGCGGATCACCTGGCCACCAGCACAGCGGATGCCGTCACCGAAGGAGTTGCCGTTCCCGCTATTGATAGCGTTGTTGCCTTGGAAGAAGAGGCCCGGACCGGCGGTCAGCTGGCTCGCCTGCAAAACGAGATCATCTGCTGCGATGCTGGCTGATCCTGAAGCGCTCAAGATGGCACCGCTGCCAGTGTCATTAGCGCAACCTTCATCAGCAGCGCTGGTGTTGCCACAGGGGCAAAGGGTTCCACTCCCATCACCAAAGCAGAAAGCGGAACCAGGCTCGCTCGCGCCCGTCCCAGTGGCACGCGTCAACAACACCGAGGGGAAGCCGATCGCGTCGAGGTCGATCGGCGCCTGGTCATTAGCCGAGAGGTTTCCGAGGTCAAAGCCACCTGGAGTGTCTGAGTAAGCCACAAAGGAGCGCCCGCCGGAGGCGAAGCTCTCATCTAAGGGGGCCGGGTATTCGCCGACGCTGTGTGTGCATACAGCCCCAACGATGAAGTCGCCACTGACGGCGACCCCGCCGGTCGAGTAAGCGTTGAGTGTGTCCGTGTCGGCGTTCGTGACAGTGGTCAAGGTGCTCCAGAGCAGAACTGCGTCAGAGAGATCACCGTCGTCGTTGGGGTCATCCCAAATGCCAACCGTCGCGGCGCTCCCGTTAGAGATCGAGCCAGGTAGGCCTGCCGCTCCGAAGGAGGTCAAGACTTCGGTGATGGTGTCGGAGCCACCCTCAGCTGAGAAGAGGTTGCCCCACCAGATGTCTCCCCC
>JAPKBY010000127.1 GCA_028823185.1 Planctomycetota bacterium | reverse complement strand
GAGCGAAATGGAGCGGCTGAAGGGACTCGAACCCTCGACATTCAGCTTGGGAAGCTGACGCTCTACCAACTGAGCTACAGCCGCTCTCGGGAGCGTGAAGCTCCAGCGGGCGGAGAGGATAGCGCCGAGTGCGCCGCGCAGGAAGGGCGGAGAGTCTTTGTGAAGAATTCCGTAACCAGAGCAGAGTCGGAGGGTTTGTAGGTGAAGGGATTCAGAGCCTGCTGACTGAAGTGCTTGATCGATGCAGAGCGATCACTCACATCAGCTGGCGGGCTTTCTTTCTGCCTCCTCGCCCTTGGATGACCACTCAGGCGCTCTAGGGCGAGTCAGAGGTCGAGCCTTTAGCGGCGAGCAGGCGATTCGATAAGGTGGAAATCTCAGGCCGGAGCCTTTGGCCGGGCAGCGAGATCGATCCACTCAAGGAGCAAGGCATGAAGAGAGCTAGAGAGTTCGGTGTGTTGGGGATGGTGCTCGCGCTCGGATCACTCAGCAGCGCGGATGATCCCGTTAAGGGAGATGATCCGCCGACTGAGACCCCGAAGGTCGAGGAGATTGTGGAGCCCAGCGCGCGCAGCACCTGGGAGTATCTCAGCGAGAAGTACGACGCTGACTCAGATGGGAAGATCAGCCCTGAGGAGTACGGGCGTGATGAGACACACTTCAAGCGGCTCGACATCGACTCCGATGGCTTCATCGCCAAGGCGGAGATCGAAGAGCGCGATCGCTCCGCGCGCAACGAACGCGGTGGCGGCTTCGGCGGCGGACGCGGAGCTGGCGGCGCTCGAGGTGGACGACGTGGACCCCAGGGGGAAGGGGGAGAGCGGCCCGAGCGAACGGTGGCTCCCTTAGAGGGCAGCGAAGCGCCGGACTTCGAGCTCCTCGTCCTCGCTGAGAGTAGGCGCAAGCAAAAAGAAGAGACGAAGAAGGAGGACATCGATCTGAAGGGAGGGGAAGAGGTGCCCGAGGAGGGAGACTCCGTCGCCGCCCCCAAGAAGCTCAAGCTCTCTTCGTTTAAAGGGGAGCGCCCCGTCGCGCTCATCTTCGGAAGCTACACATGACCTCCCTTCCGGTCGTCGGTCGGACGGCTCACAGAGATGCAGAAGGAGTACGGAGAGAAGGTCGAATTTGTCGTCGTCTATATACGTGAGGCGCACGCTCTTGATGGGGCGAGCCCGCGCGGAGTCGGCGGAGATCACCCGATCGTTGAGGAGCCCCTCACGATTCAAGAGCGGCTCTCAGTCGCCACTCGCTGTGATGCGAAGCTCGACCTCTCTGCTTTCACCGTCGTGATCGATGGTCTCGATGACAAAGCCAACAGCTCCTACGCTGCTCATCCCGATCGCCTCTATCTGGTGAATAAGGAGGGACGAATCGCCTATGCAGGAGGGCGCGGACCACGCGAGTTCTTCCCGGACGAGCTGGAAGATTCGATCCGTGAAGAGTTCGGACTAGAAGCGATCGAGAGAGAAGAGCCAGAACAGCGAGAAGATCAGCCTAGAGGTCGCCGAAGGAGACCTCGTTAGCTTGATAAGGGCTTCCTGGGCCGATTTGTTCTACTTGAGCGCTCAAATACAACGATTGGGGTGTTTACCCCAGGCTCTTCTGCTCGCTCAGCAAGCTACCCTCTTGAGGTGCCTTCTTAGGGCTACCTCTTAAGACCGAAGAAAGGCGCCAGCCGTTCCATGGAAGCTATTCGAATCCTCCTCGTCGACGATCACGCCATCGTCAGAGACGCTCTCTCTCAACAGCTCTCTGAGTTCGTTGAATTTGAGGTCGTGGGGAAGGCTTCGGATGCTGATGAAGCCATGACCGTAGCCTTCGAAGTCAATCCAGACGTCATCGTGATGGATATAGACATGCCAGGCATGATCTGTTTCGACGCGGTCGAGCGGATTCGATCACGCATGGCGGACGTCTCGGTCATCTTCTTAACTGGATCTTTCAACGACCACTACATCGAGCGAGCCTTGACGATCGGTGCTGCTGGGTACCTCCACAAGAGCGAGTCGGTCAAGACATTGGCTATGGGGATCCGTGAGGTCGCAGCTGGTGGGGAGTTCTTCACGGATGAGATCCGCGCGCGGGTGGTCTCGAAGAAGAAGAGCCTCTCGCTCGCAGAGGGCGCGAAGATGAGGAGTGAGACGCTCACTGACAGAGAGGTCGAGGTGCTTCGCTATTTAGCGCGCGGCCTATCAAAGAAAGAGGTCGCGCAATTGATGCACCTCAGCCCTAAGACTATTGAGAGTCATAGCACTCGGTTGATGGACAAATTAGACATTCACGATCGAGTGGAGTTGGCTAGGTACGCGATCAGAGAAGGGCTGGCAGAGGCTTAAAGAGGAACTAGAGGATTATCCAAAGGTTGAACATGAATTTTAAAATACGAGACATCGTCTTGCTCGCGATCTTCACCCTCTCTTCTCAAGGAGAGGCGCTCGCTCAGCAGCCTGAAGCTTTTTGCGCTCTGCGTGACCCAGATCGGGAGTTGAGACTCCTCATTCCCGACTATATAGACCGGACGAGTTGGGTGAGGACGATCTCGAAATCTCATCGTGTGGAGATCGAGGACGAGGTGCCCTTCAATATTCACTTCGATGAGCTTGGCCAGCACACGGTCTATAAGGTGACGAGCGAGAAAGGTACGCGCCTCGTACACGTCCGCTCAGAGGCCTTTAATTGGGGGCTAGTTCGTATCGCATGGTTGATGAATAGTGACCTGGAGATCTTGGACTATAGCTTTCAGCGATGCCGAGTTCGGAAGGCAGTGAAGGAGGAATTGCTAACGAAAGAGGTGAAGGCGCTATTTGCGAATAAATCAATGAAGGATCTTCAGGCCTTACTCACGGAAGATGGCGAGAGCCTCCGTGGAGGACTTGAGAGAGTCTCGACAGAGGCGAGGGAGCTCTTTCTCGTGCTGACTCAGAGCGCGATTAAAACAATGGTGGTGACGGATGTCGGTTGGCGAAAAGAGGTGAGGCAAGAGAGGGTTAAGGAGCTCGCTGCCGCGCACTTCGGGAGAGGAGCTTCACTCGGGCGTGAGACGTCGCCATACACTCAAGAAGTTGAGCGCATGCTGAGCACGGCAGGTCTGCAGGAGTCTGTGGCTTTCGATCGGGAGAAGGTGCTTCGCTGGAGAGTGCGTCTAGGCGATGAGAGCGCACTCGCTGGGGTCTATTTAACACCGTGGAGCGTTGGAGGAGAGGAGGCCAAACTGTTCTGGGTGCTAGACGCTGAGGAGCGTGTGCTCGAAATTGTTGATTCTGGGCGGACGCTCTCTTCTGCGGTGAAAGCGAGCTTGGATGGCCTGATCGGGCGAGTCTTTAAAAAGGATGAAGCCTGCAGCACCGCCTGCGAGTTAGCGGCGCTCGAGCTCTCAATCTTGAACGGTTCCGACTGAGCCTAGCTGGGCGCGACGATGAAGATCACCTCGCACATTGGAGCGCTCTTAGTGACCTCCACCGCTCTAGGTGTTGCTCTTGTCGGAGGTGTGTACACCGCCTTTCATGAGCTCCAGGAGGTGGACCGGGGCACCTTTGAGTGGGATCTTCAGAAGAAGGAGATCGAGGCCCTAGAGGACAATCTGAAGTTCTTTTTCCTGATCACCGATCTAGGGCAAAGCAGCTATTTGGAGAAGAGTGCGGACGATCTGCAAGGCCAAATCAAGGACCATGTTGAGCGGATAGGCGTGGGCTCTGGCGATTTTATGTCTTCTCAGTTGGCGAAGATTGCTGAATGCACGGAGACGATCTTGGGCTCAGTGAGACGTATCGCCATCCTCCTGCAGGCTGACGATCCAGAAGCAAACGGGGGGGTGATCGCGGAGATCGAACTTGAGAATGATGAAGAGATCAACGTGCTCATGGAGGAGTTTGAATTGATCAAGAGAGGGGTGAATAAGAATCACTCGGAGTATGTAGAGCGGGGGACAGTTCTTCGTTCTCGGTTCTTGGTGCTCCTCCTCTCGGGCGGGCTCCTTTACATCTGTTTGCTCACGCTGCTGTGGCGGTGGACTTCAAAGACCGTGATCGATCCCGTTAAAGAACTGACGAGAGAGGCTGAGAAGGCAGAAGACGGAGACCAGGAGATCAAACCGCTCTCAGGTGGCCCCTATGAGGTGAAGGTCCTCGGGCGGGCTATCTCTGGATTAGTTAACTCTCTAGGACAGCACCAAGAGGTTCTTGAGGAAACGGTGAAGATTCGCACTCAAGAGCTAGTTCGCGCTAACGAGGACCTCTTAGAGGAGATAGTGCAGAGAGAGCGCGCTGAAGATGCCCTTCGTTTGCATGAAGAGAAGAAGCGGGACGATCACAAGATGGAGGCGCTTGGACGCCTCGCAGGTGGCGTCGCTCATGACTTCAACAACCTCTTGACCGCGATCGTGGGGTATTCGGATCTGAGCATCAATAGGATGGACGAGGAAGACCCGGAGATAGAGAGCTTGAAGCAGATCCGGCTCGCCGGAGAGCGGGCCTCTGTGCTCACCCGTCAGCTGTTGCTCCTTGGGCGAAAGCAGGTCCTTGACCAGGTGTATTTATCCCTCGGCGTCGTGGCGAGCAACATGCAGAAGATCCTGCAGTCCATGCTCGGTGAGAAAGTGTCTTTTGTGATGGAGATTGAACCTGATCTCCCCTCCATTCATGCAGATCAGGGCCAGCTCGAGCAGGTGTTGATGAACTTGGCAGTGAACGCTCGTGACGCGATCGATGGGTTCGGGACTGTCAAGATGACGATCGGCACTGGGGAGCGAGAGATCGATGGCGCAGAGCAAGTACACCTCTACGTGGAGGATGATGGGCAGGGCATGGACAGGGAGACGAAGGCCAAGATGTTCGAGCCTTATTTCTCAACGAAGCCGCTTGAGAAGGGCACGGGTCTCGGCCTCTCCATCGTCTATGGAATCATTCAGCAGAACGAAGGGGAGATTGAGGTCGTCTCTAGTCCGGGTGAGGGGACCACGATGCGCTTGTTCTTCAGCGCCTCGGATGTGCCTCCAATCAATATGCCCTCCACGGTGAGGGAGCAGATTACAGCCGCGGATCAGAAGAAGATCCTCCTCGTCGAAGACGAAGATGTGGTTCGTGGTTTAGCGTTCTCCACTCTGGAGTATGCAGGTTATGAAGTCACTCAAGCGTCAGATGGCGTCGATGCTGTAGCGCTCTTTAAAGCTCACTCCGGTGAATTCGACCTGGTCGTGACGGATGTGGTGATGCCTCGGATGGGTGGGAGAGAGCTTGTTCAGCAGATCTCAAGAGAGAAGCCCGATGTGAAGGTCCTCTATATCTCAGGGCACATCGCAGACGATGAGGTGCAAGCTGAGATCAACAACAACGGCGTCCCGTTTCTCCCTAAGCCATTTAAACCCTCTGAGTTGGTCAGCAGGGTCCTCGAGGTCATCGCTAACGATTGAATCTTTAGAAGCGGTAGCGGAGCTGAAACATGAAGGCTTCAGAGCGAGGGTCGTCCTCGAGGGCATCGAGGTCGACCTTCCACTGCGCGCTTAATGAGACCCCGTCTCCGAGGTGATGCAGGCTCCCAAGCGTCGCCCAGTATTTGTCGTCTCCATCTGTGTCGGTACCTAAGAATTGCACATATGCGAGCTCTTGTTCATTTGAGCTAGTGCAGTTGACCTCCAGCATTCCGCTCGCCACATCTGTCTCGGCGTTCTTGCCGAAGTTGATCTCAGAGAGGACGGTGACGATCGGCAATGTCCAGATGGCGTCGACGCCGACTCTCTCTCTGTGCATGAAACCTCCGTTGGGCAATCGCCCTGACATGAAGGAGGCGCCTACGCAGAGGTTGTCTTCACGGGGAGTCCCGATCCTGCCGGCGAAGAGATAGTT
>JAPKBY010000126.1 GCA_028823185.1 Planctomycetota bacterium | reverse complement strand
GCCGCAGCGCTCATGTTCCGCTTGGAACAGCTCCACCCAGAGCTCTGACGCGGAGCGCGAGCCTCTTAGGACTTCGCCGCGTAGGTGAGCAAGCGGTCGTGCTGCGCGTGGAAATCGTGCGTGCCGCCATTGAGCGGCGCCTTGAAGAAGCAGGCGAGGTGATCGAGAGCTCCAGCCGTGCCTCGATTCGCAGCCTCATCGACCAAGCGAACCAGGTCGAGCACGAGCGGGGCAGCGAGCGCTGAGTCCGAGCCCTGCCAGGTGAACTGCAAGCTCATCTTCGCGCCCAAGAAGCCCTCGAAGTGGATGTAATCCCAAGCCGTCTTCCAGTCATTGAGCGAAGGGACGAGATCGATCGCGACCTGCGTGTGAAGCTCATCATCCTGCAGGAGCTCGCGCAGCACCTGATCCTTGTTGTGCAGCTTGGCGGCCTTATGCCCCGGGTCTTCGAGCACCTGTCCGTCTCGGTTGCCGAGCATGTTGTAGCCCTGCCAAGCGAGCACCTTCAGCGCGCGGCCGCTGAACATCGGAGCGAGGACCGTCTTCACGAGGGTCTCGCCCGTCTTTCCGTCGCTGCCGGCGTGCGCGACGCCACGCTCAAGCGCGAGCTCTCGCAGCGCAGGGATCGACGAGCCCGCGCTCGGAGTGAAGTTGATGAAGGGATAGCCAGCCTTCAGCGCGGCGTATGCATAGAGCACGGAGGAGGGCTGCGCTTCGCCAGCTTCGACCGCGGCTTCGAAGGCGGCGAGAGATGACCAAGAGTCAGGAGTCTCACGCTGTCCCTCGCTGCTCGCGAGGTTGACCACGATGACTCGCGTCACCCCTGTCTCTTCCTTGAAGGACTCGAGCGCTGCTCCGATCGCCTCGATCTGTTCTTTTACGGGGAGCGCTCCCAAGCGCTCACTCTCCGGGTCAGCTGCGACGGGCGCTCCTTCGCTCTGGTCTAAGAGACCTGGAACGATCCGCGCCTCATAGGCTGCAGCGCTCGCTGCTGTCGCCGCGACGAGCGCCGAGGGGAGCACGCCTTGCTGCTCAAGCTCTCCAGCTGACTCCGCTAAGCTGCGCGTGCAGATGTCACAGCCACCGAGCACGATGTCTTCTAACCCGACAAGCTCTAGAGCCTTCAGACTGTCAGTCTCTGTGCAGAGACCGACCGGCTCGATCAAGCCCTCTACGAGGCCGGCTAAGCCATAGGTCACACAGGTGGAGATCGCGCCGCGCGCGCCCACCAACCAGACGCCGAGGCGCCCGCTATTCTTTTTCTGCTCAGTCATCTTTGTCTCGCTCGTCAGCACGCGCTGACTCGATCCATCGGCGGACAACTCCGCGGTGCTCTTCAGGCCAGTAGGTCCCAGGGCCTAAGGCGCCGTCAGGACCTCGCCAACCGTTCCCGTCGGGAGGAGAAGGAGATGTCTGTGCTCTTGGATCGAGCCCTGACATTGTGCCTCCATGAGGTCCGGAGCGGCCACCCTCTCCCGCCTCCATCTCAGAAGAATCTGTCACGAGGCTCCCTCCATCCGCTTGAGCGCCTCCTCCGAGCGCATCGCGCGCGGCTTCCAGCAGCTCTTCAGCGTGATCAAGCGCTCTAGATGCCTCCTCTCCAGCTGGGACCTCCTGCCTGAGTCGCACGATCTCATCCAGCAAGCTCTCAAAGGATTCCGTCTCTCCGAGAGAGAAATCGGCCTCCAGCTCACTGAGGAGCTCATTTGAGGCCTCAGCCAGATCGTTCAGATCACCAATCACCTCTGGGCTGAGCTCGCCTGCAGCCTGCGCGTCAGAGATGTGGGCTCGAGCAGCACGAGTCAGCTCCAAGAGTCGCTCCGAGGGGTCGACCTGCTCAGCGCGAACGTCGAGCGCGAAGGCCAACATCCCTGCTCCAATAAATGGGAGCACCAAGAGCGGTGCCGAGGCCGGGAGCACGGCGTCAAGAGCCCGTCTAGCAGGGACGCGGGACGCCACCCGGACAGAGAGCAATCCACCTAAGCCCTCGGCTCGCCCCTCTTCCTCCCATGCGGTGAAGAGCATCCCGTCCATCCCCAAGCGACGATCCAGGCGACGCGCGACCCCATCAGTCTTCGGGATGTGCTCGAACCACCAGGCCGCAGCAGCGAAGATGGAACAGCCGGAGGCGACAGCCCAGGCCGAGTAGGACCCGAGCTGGTTACCATCCCAAACGAGCACTGCCAAAACACCCAAGAGTGAGCCCGCTCCGATCAAGAGGCACTCTACGCCACGCGCCAACGCGAGCGCACGAAAGGCAGCAAGCACACGACGGCGAATGACCGCTTCAGCCATCTCGCTCAGAGCTCTCGCCCGCAGGCGCACTGTCACTATTAGCAGCACTATCACCGTTAACAGGGAGCCCGTCCTCAAGTGAGGGAGGGAGTACGGCAAGGCGCTCGCGACTGAAGATGAGCATCACCTCACTTCGAGTCTCAGGTAAGAGCCATGAGTTCGGCGTGAAGATGGTCTGGCTGACACACTCGGGAACTGCAGCTGTCAGCACAGTGTTCCCTTGCTGGAAATAGCTCAGCGCGATCAGGTTTCCCTCCCAGTCAGCGGCGAACACCTCTTCCCCCTCTGGGTCAGGACGAACCATTCGCGACCCCAAGTAGACGAAGGGGTGTCGGCGCAATGAGCGGCCGGTCTGTAGATTCCCGACGAGGTCTTCGATCCTGTAGAGGAAGTGCTCCTCTCCTTCGCGCCAAGCAACGTAGATATAAAATCCATCGCCTCGGGGCGGGATGACCTCATGAGTAGCTGAGCCGGCGGCCACCTCCTCTGCGCTAGGCTGTGGAGATGTCTCTATCCAGCTCGCGTTCTCTCCAGGCTCTACGCCCAGCGTCACGAGCGCGGTGTTGAGCAAGCTCGGCGTCACCTCAGTAGAGAGGAGCGCCTCATGAGAGGCTCCGCTCGGTCCTACGACGAGGTATTCGAGCAGGTCTTCCCGGATGCAAATGCGCGCGGGCACAGCGCAGGCCTTTGCCTCAATGTCCAAGCGAATGCCTTGCTCCCTGAAGGCGCGCTGCAGGAGCTTTAGAGCTTGGTCTTGGGATGTGCCTTCATCTTGAACGACCGGCTGAGCCGCCGCGAGAAGACAGAGGACTGAGAGGCAGACGAGTAATTTAGGCATAGGGCGCTCCGTTAGAGAGAGAACGCACGGAGTGTACCCGGGTTCATTCGCTCGACAATAAAGACTAAAGGAGCGAGCAGCGACGCGTCCCTCCTCAACCGATGAGCGCCTCTTTGGTGACGCCCAATCGCTCCAAGTCATCACTCACCAGCTCATAGATCGCCTCGGCGAAGCACCTGATCTCGTATTGCGCGTCCTTCTTCAAGCGCTGCTCCAGGAAGTGCAAGACGCCCTGCAAAGAGACCGTCCAATAAGCCTGGGTGTAGAGGTTTTGCGGCAAGCACATGCGCGCGATCTCCTTCGCGACGCCGCGCTCAATGCGCTCTGTGTAGCGACGGAAATCATCCTCACACTCAGCCCCCATGAGCGCTCGCTCAGCCTCATGATCAAAATCTGAACCGAGCTCAACTGAGGCCTGCTTGTTGCCGTGCGGAGGGTTAGCCCGCATCCGCGAGGGGAGATAAAACTCTGGAGTCCACTGCACATAGCGACCGCTGATCTCATTCCAACTGCAGCCCTTGTCAGTGTCGAAGAAGACGTCAAAGACATCCAAGGAGACGGTCTCCCCTTCGACCTCATACTCACGCCAGCCGCTGCCGATCTGATACTTGAACGCCTGCCTGAAGACAAAGAGCGGCGCCTTCCAGTGGAAGGTGTAGAAGCTGTGTCGATAAGGCGAAGTGTGACCGTGCTCCCAGAGGAACTTGCACAAGGCTGTGTCCTTCGCCTCGAATGAATCTTTGTTCTTCTCGTAGGAGATGCGCGCGCTGTTCACGACCTTGAGGGCGTGGTCTGACTCCATCCGATCAACGAGTGCGATGAAGCCGATCTGGTCGTCGAGGGTCTCAATGGCGCCCTCAGGAATCTGGACCTGTGTAGTGGTCATGGTGTGTGCTCTTGAAGTTGTGGAATCGCGTCGCGTGAAAGACCGATCCTAGCGCGGAAGAGCCGCGGATCCAGAGCGCGATCCCTGCAGCTTTCCCTCAGCGGATGGCGTCGAGGGCGGCATCAAGGATCGCTTGGTGCTTGAGCGCGCGAGAAGACCGCCCTGCGACCTCTCTGCTGCGTTCAGCGAGCGCTCTAGCTGCATCTGTCCGACCTTCAGCCATGGCCAAGAGCGCCTGCGCCTGAAGCGCTGAAGCGGGAAGAAAAGCCTGAGGTTCTGGATCTACCCCTTGCCCCCCTAAGAGGAGCTGGAGATCTCGCTCGCTGAGAACCCCCAGCCGCCAATCACGGCCGAGGCGGGCTGCCCAAGCTGCCGCGCTCTTGAACTGATGCTGATCGAGATCTGTGGCGAGCAAGGTCGCGTAGACCCGAGCTCGATTGAGCTCAAGCTCAGCGGTCGCCGGCTCTCCCTCTAAGGCCACAGCAGCGGCGACGAGGAGCCTGCGAGCGGTCGCGTCATCTGGTCCTCCGCCCTTCGCTGCGACGGCCAACTCCAGAAGGAGCCTTCCATCTAGGACGCCACAGGCCTCTTCTAGCTGTGCGCTCCATCTCGATCCAGAGAGGCTTCCGAGCAAGGCCAACTGTTCGGTCGCGCGAAGGTCACCTCGATATAAGAACTCTCTGCTCGCCAACGTCACGCCTTGAAAGCGCGCCTCCAGCTCTTCGCTAGCGTTTGCCACGGGCAGGTCAAGATAGATAGAGGCGAAGGTCTCCGCCTCAACTCCAAGGCTGGCGAAAGCGAAGAGCAGGTCGTCCCGAAGAGACCCCTCAGCCCTCCCACCTGACATCGAGAGGATCTCAACGAGCGCCTCGCCTGCCCGCTCTCTCGCGACCCACTCCGCAGAGCCAGCCGTCGCGAGCCCCTCAATAGCCGCACGTAAGACCTCCGGGTCATCACTCTCTTCAGCGATCCTCCTCATCGAAGCGACCCTGCCTAGCGCTGAGATGCTCGAGTTAGCGATCGCCTCTGTCGCGACTTGAGCATCCAGACCGACCCCAACTGCGACGTCCTCTAAGAAGCGCTGAGCGGCGCTCGTCTCAATTCGCCCTAGCGCTCTCAATGCGCGCACCCGAAGCGGAGGGTCACAGAGCTTGAAGCGTTCCAGGATCACATGTGTGGCCTCTACCGGCCGCAGCTCACAAGCGAGAACCGCCGCTTCAATTCGTGCTCTTGAAGGTCTGCCTCTCTCGACATAATCAGCGAGCTTGAGTCGGCCCAATCGGCTGGCTGAGAGCGACGCCCCGGCGAGCTTCACGACCTCTTTTGATCTCGTTGCGCCTGCAGCCAGCGCGCGATCCCAGAGGCGTATGACGTCCTCTCCACACAGCTTTCTTGAGACAGAGAGGAGCCCTAAGAGCCTCCCCTCTAACTCTGAATTCCCAGCGACTCTGCTCTTTTCAAAGGCAGCGACATGCTCTGCGAGGTAGGTGCAGATCGCCCTCGCGACACCCACGTCATCAACAAAGGTGCCGAGCAGCTCTAAGGAAGAGATGTCACGCGCACGATTTGGCCGCCAGCGCTGCAAGAGATCCTCGCGGAACGGAGTCGGCACGACCTCACGCGAGAGAGAGCGGAGCAGCTCTCCACGACGTGGCTCAGTTGTTCGTCTCCACCCCTCATGAAGCGTGGTCATAGAGAGCGAAGGATCTGGCGCATCACAGAGCGCACGAAAGGCCGCATCAAAGAGGGGGTCTCGCGCGTCACTCAAGAGTGACTCCGCGAGCGCTCTCGCTCCAGAATCACCCGTTCGCGTCAACGTCTCCGCCACAGCGCT
>JAPKBY010000125.1 GCA_028823185.1 Planctomycetota bacterium | reverse complement strand
GGGGAGGAGTGAGTGGGCCTCACGCTCTCCGTCTGGATATTGCTCGACGCTGTGGTGGAGGAAGGGCCAAGCCCAAGAGCGGGCGACCATCCCGTCACCTTCGTATCTGGAGTAAAACGGCCACATGCGGAGACGGCTCGCGCGCCCGCTGCTCCCAGGTGATTGAAAGCTGACGAAAGGCCAAGGCATGTCTAGCGATTTGAATCCGCTGGCCGGGTCTTCGGAGTACCCCAGAAAAGGCCAGAGGACTGTGGTCGAACGGAAGGTCCCCTGTTCGGTTCGTCCGATGAAGGGGAAGATGGCCCAGGTGAGCTCTTCGTGCTCTGGGCCGAGGCGCTGCTCATTTTTTTGGAATTGGAAGATGGGCCAGAGGAATGACCAGCGGTCGTAGCGCCCTTCACGCTGGTCGTGGCCTATGAGCGGCCACACGCGCCACGCGGTTCCGTCTAAGCTCTCTGAGTAAGAAAAGAAAGGGAAGAGCCAGTGCCATGTCGTTCGGCCGCCACGCTCCGAACGCATGTAAAGGGGGAAGAGCGCGAACTCTAGACGGTCAAATGTGAGGAAGCGGTCGAGCGCGCCTAGGAAGGGGAACGCAGCCCTAACTCTTGAGCCGTCTGGGAACTGGGAGAAGTAGAGCCCGAAGGGTAAGACCAGAAGTGAGTAGCGATCTTCCAGCCCCTCAGCCCCTTTTGTTCGGCTGTAGCGGGCGATGGGGTTGAAAGCCCACGTGAACTCTTGATTCGTACGTGTGACTGTCCCGAAGGGGCTCAGGAATTCTGTCCTGCTTCTGTCCTCCTCCCACTCATGAATGAAGAGCGGACGGATGGCCCATGCGTCGAGCTCTGCTTCTACGGATGGGCGGTGGGTGAGGACGACGCCTCCGAGGGATTCAGTCTCTACTCCGCCTCCTGCCTTCCAGTGCTCGCTATAGAACGGGGCAAGATTACGCTCCGTGTCTAAAGCCGCGCAGGAAGAGAGCGCAAGCAGGGAGAGCAGAGAAATGGTTCGTGCGAGTCTGAGCATGCTGGTGCCAGTAGATTGTCAGCACATTGGAGTCCGAATCAAAGCATGGGCTTCTGTATTGGTCTCTGTTCTCAAGAGGATTGAGGGAGTAGAGTCCGCGTATCAGTCCTCGAGGGTCACCTTGAACACCTATCTCTCCGGAATTCAGTCCAGCGGTCTCAGCCACTTGGGCAATTGGTTTGGCGCCATGCGGCCCCATATCCAACTGCAAGAGTTGGAGGGGGAGCATTTCTACTTCATCGCGGATTATCACGCGCTCACCACGAGCCGTGATCCGGCGGTCTTAAAGAACAATGTGAGGGAGCTCGCGGTCGCCTATCTGGCGATGGGGCTCGATCCAGAGCGCGTCACTTTTTGGAGACAGAGCGACGTCCCCCAGGTGACCGAGATCGCGTGGATGCTCTCTTGCGTTACGGGGATGGGGCTCTTGGAGCGCGCTCACTCCTTCAAGGACAAGGTGGCGCAAGGGGTCAAGCCGAACGTGGGGCTCTTCACATATCCGGCGCTTATGGCTGCAGACATCCTCGCCTTTGACCCGACACATGTGCCGGTGGGTGCAGATCAAAAGCAACACGTTGAGATGACTCAGGACATGGCGACGAGCTTTAACGCAGCCTTTGGCGCAGAGGTCTTTCAACGACCTGAGCCCCTCATCGAGTCCGATGAGCGCTTGGCGAAGGTCGTGGGAACAGACGGCCAGAAGATGTCGAAGAGTTACGGCAACACGATCTGGCTCTTTGAGACAGGCAAGAAGCTGAAGAAGGCTGTGAATCAGATAACGACGGATAGCCGGCCCCCTGAAGAGCCCAAGGATCCGAAGGGCGTGCTCCTCTTTCGCTTTTTGGAGCTCTTCCTCCCAGCGGAAGAGCTCGAAGGATGGGAGGCTCGCGTGCTGGAAGGAGGCGTTGACGCGCCTGGCTATGGTCACCTCAAGGCGCGCCTCATTGAGCAGATTGAAGAGACCTTCCGTGAGGGGCGCGAGCGCCGCATGGAGTTCCTCAATGACCCTGCTGAGGTGGACCGCATCCTCGTTAGAGGAGCGGAGCGAGCACGTGAACGCGCGATCGCTGTGCGCGATCGCGCCCTGAAGGCCTGCGGGCTTCGCTAAGAGTTTGATCTTGCGCTGCGCACCGGTCTTCCTCTTCGCGGTCCTCCTACACAGTGGTTGTGGAGCGACAGTAGGGTCGGGCGTCGGTGGACAAGAGCTAGTTCGAAGGCCCCTCGATTCAGCGCTCGCAGAGATCCTAGATCAGGCGCAACAGAGTTTGTCTGAAGGGGATGTAGCAGGAGCCTCAGATCGATATTCCAGCCTCGTCGCAGCTCATCCTGATGACCCATGGCTCGCTGTCCTCTACCAAGAGACGCGCTACCGCTTCGCTCAAGGGCTGAGAGAGAATGAGGCCGATCTCCTCGTAGAAAACCTCCGGGGCTCTTATAGGGAGAAGGCGGAGGCGAGCCCTACGGCGATGAATTTGCTCTTGGCGGCCCGCTCTGAGACAGACTCCTACGCAGCCTTATACCTAGCGGAGCGCGCCATCGCGCTGGACCCTGGCTTCGCGTGGGGGCGCTATGCGCGCGCTTATGCGCTCTCTCGGCTAGGGAAGATGGAGGCTGCGAAGAGCGCAGTAGAACAAGCCATCAAGCTCGATGCGGGGCTGCTGCCAGCGTGGCGCTTGCTCGCATGGTTGCGCTCACGCGCTGGCGAGAGAGACGCAGCGATCGTGACATGGAGCGCGTGGCTCGATGCTGTGGAGGGTGACCCTCGGATTTCAGCAGCAGCCCGTAGCGAAGCGATCGGTGACCTCGGGGTCTTGCTTGTGAGGGCCAAGCGCCATGAAGAGGCCATGCTCCTCCTGGATGCCGCTCTCTCTGATGAGATGGAGGTGCCCGAGCTCATCAGTCGTTCATCCTCAGTCTTGGCAGCTGCTGCATCTGAAGCGGGAGCCCTAGAGGAAGCGCTTGCAGCTCTGAGAGTTGCACGAGCGAGTGATCCTGAGGAGCTGCTCTTTGTCGTTCAAGAGGCGCTCTTGCAGGAACGCCTCACTCCGCACAGTGTTGCGGCGCACGCTGCTTGGAATGAAGTCATTGAGCAGACCCAAGGAGCGACAAACATCAGCGCGCTCTTGCAGCGCACGAGAGCAGAGGCTCACCTCGCTGAGATTAAGCAGGGTGCTTCCTCGGAGGTTGAGGCTTCCGACTGATGCGAGCGGTCGTTCAGCGGGTGAGTTCAGCGAGTGTTCGCGTCGATGGGGCGGTCGTTGGTGCCATCAAGGCTGGCGCCTTGATCCTCCTGGGCGTCTTGGATGGCGACAGTGAGCGTGAGGCAGAGCAGCTCGCGGAGAAGGTCGCGAGCTTTCGTTACTTCGCTGATGACTCGGGGAAGATGAACCTCTCTGCGAGTGAGGTGAGCGGCTCTCTGCTCGTCGTGAGCCAGTTCACTCTGGCTGCTGACGGGAGGAAAGGGCGCCGGCCTAGCTTCGATAAGGCCGCCGCCCCGCTCTTGGCAGAGAAGCTCTACGAGCACTTCGTCTCTCATCTTGTGCTGCTTGGCCTCTCGGTTGAGACCGGATGCTTTGGTGCGATGATGGAGGTGGAGTTGGTGAACGATGGGCCAGTCACCTTCGTCTTGGACGACCCGCCCTTGAGGTCGTAAGTCACTGTAGGGCAGTGCCTTACGATACAGCATACTTTTTTTTTGCGTGGGAATGACGCAAGCGGCTACGCCAACTTGAGTTGCGCTTATGCCCACTACGCGGCTCGAAGCTCCCTCAACTTGTTCGGTGTGACGTAAGTTCTTACTTGACGCGGGGATGAGGCCGTCCAAAATCGAAGGTATGCCGAGATTGGGGGAGAAGCTCATTGAGCCTCTCTTCTACCAAGCTTCCTTGGTCTGACTCTCGAGTGAAACTGACCCACTGCCCCAATGCGATCCTAGTCATGAGTGAGACAAACCCGGAGACCATCACCAAGAAGGTGCTCGTCAATCGAATCTCGGAGCGGACAGGGCAGACGAAGGTCATCGTGAAGGAGATCCTTCAGCAGCTCCTCGACGAGGTCGTGGATGAGCTCGCCAACGGGAACCGCCTCGAGTTCAGAGAGTTCGGCGTCTTCGAGGTGCGACAGCGCGCCTCTCGTCAAGCGCAGAACCCGCGCACCTTAGAGAAGGTCGACGTCCCCTCTCGAAGGGTCGTGAAGTTCAAGGTCGGCCGGAAGATGAGGGAGCGAGTTGGGATGGACGTCCCGCCGCCCGCTTCACCTGTGAGGGAAGAGCCGGTTCATGAAGATCCGATCGTGACGAGCTCTCCGACTCCGGAGCCGCCCACGTCCCCGACAACGAGTTCACCTTTCTGAGAGATAGACGAAAGAACGAGCCGTCTGTTTCTGCCAAACCCTTTACCTAGGAATTGACACCATGAACATTCAATCGATCTTGCGTCCTTCCATAGCGCTCTCGAGCGCTGCGCTGCTCCTCTTCAGTCCGGCAGCCAGCTCGCAGAGCTTCAACATCGACTTCGGGGATAACGTGACTCTCGGCACCCCGAGCAGCACCTACGGCGCCGCCAGCGGACAGGCTGGGGTCTGGAACGACTGCCTTGGAGACATGCCGCTCGCCGACCTCGCAGGCAACCCGACAGGCGTCACGATCTCCCTCGTCGGTGTGGACACCCCCTATGGCTTTGACGAGCTCTGCACAGCGGGCGAAGACGAGATGCTCTTGGATGACATCATGTACACAGGTGGCACGACGGGCTACTTCCTGCTCACCGGCCTCGCTGATGGCAGCTATGAGGTCTACACCTATGCCAAGGCTCCGGACAGCAACGTCTTCTTCACAGACGTCACGATCACCGGCTCCACCGAGGGCACGCTGACGGTCGGAGGTGACTTCTGCCTCGGCTTCGTTCACCTCGCCACGCACGCTGTCCACCACGTCGACGTGGTCGGGGGCAGCGCACAGATCGATGTCGCGGTGAACGCGAGTTACACCTCCCTGAACGGGATGCAGATCATTCATACCGGCGGCGGCGCGGCCGGGACCGCCTACTGCTTCGGTGACGGGGCCTCCTGTCCCTGCGGCAACGCCGGCTCAGCCGAGAGCGGCTGCGCCAACGGCAGCAGCGTCGGCGCGGTCATCACGAGCTCGGGCAGCGCCTCGATCTCGGCTGACGACCTCGTCCTCTCGAGCACCGGCTTGATCGGTAACCAGCCTGGCCTCTACTTCCAGGGCAACAACGCTGTCGGCGGCGGCGGCCTCGGCGTCCCGTTCGGTGACGGCCTGCGCTGCGCTGGCGGCGGCGTCATCCGCCTCCAAGTCCGCTTCGCAGACGTGAACGGTGGTTCTGCTACGAGCCTCAGCGTCGCCACGAAGGGCGGCTGCGCGGCGGGTGATGTGAAGCGCTATCAGATCTGGTATCGCGACCCCGCCACGACTCCCTGCGGAGCCCAGTTCAACCTATCGAACGGCTACGAGATCTCTTGGGGAGCCTAGCCCTGAGCGAGAGACAAAAGGTGGTGACCTATGAATGAATACAAGATCTACACTGCGAAAACCCCCAGTCCAGGTACCAAAGACAAGGCCTTCCACCCCCACTCAGAGCAGTCGCAGACAGAGTTGAATAGTCTGCTTCAGGACGGTTGGGAGGTGGAGTCAACGCATACTGGTACGGCAGGATGGATGATCTTTGGCACAGGGTATGTCTGGCATATGATCACGTTTGTGTTGCGGCGACCTGTCTAACCCACAGGCCTCTCTGGGGCTCTTGCTGCAGGCTGAGCAGCCACTCCTTCGTGGTGAGGCTGCTTAGAGGGCTTGGTTGATGTCTTCGATGAGGTCGTCGACGTGCT
>JAPKBY010000124.1 GCA_028823185.1 Planctomycetota bacterium | reverse complement strand
GACCATCCCTCCGCTGAGAGCAGGAGCTCTCCCTCCGCGAGCAGGAGCTCCTCTCCTCCCTTCCAGCGCTGCAGGATCTGTGCGTTCATCGTGCCGCTTCCGGTCGGACGAAGCTCTGCTCGAAAAGTGTCGCCTTGTTCGCGCAATATAAAGTTGAGCTCTGCAGGCTGCTCTCCAAGACGAACATCACAAGAGAGCACGCAATCTGCAGCAGAGGCGCCGCCAGGTCCAGCCTCCGCGTCCCCTGAGATGTGTCCTGCGGTCAGTCGTTTCGCGAAGAACATGGTCCCAGCTGCTGCCCCCTTCGCAACCCCCTTCGCCTCTAGGAGCCAACCCTCAGCTGTCTTCTTCCAGGGATCCATCTGGGTGCTACCCATTTGAAACCACTCCTCAACCGGGTCGACGCTGTCGTCGTAGACTGCCACGAGCGGTGGTCGTGGCGTCTGCAGTGAGAGACGATCTCCATTCACGACGAGGTCGCCATTCACCAGCTGAACGCTCTCTCCGGGTAAACCGACGACGCGCTTCACCTTTGGCCTCTTCTCGCTTGGCCTTCGTAAAACAACAAGATCAAAGCGTTCGATCTCCTGCTCTCCATAGCCAACAAGAACGCTCTCGCCTGCTTGCAGCGTTGGAACCATTGAGCGGCCCTCGACCTCATAGATGCCAAAGAAGAAGAGCCTCGCGAGGACGATCACCGCTAGAGCGACGCCAGCGGGCGCGACCCACCGGCCTCGCTCAGTGGCCCCTGTTGCCGGAGATTTTTTCACGTCTAAAGGAGGATAGCTGCCACGCAGAGATAAAGGACGGTTCCAGAGACATCGCTGACGGTGATGAGGAATGGCCCCGCAACAACAGCGGGGTCAATTCCAATTCGCCTGCAAACAGTCGGGACGATACAGCCCAAGAGGGCAGCCCAGCTGACCGCCACAGTGATGGCCACACCGATCGCGATCGCGAAGGACCACCCTGCCACCCCGGACTCGGTGAAGCCCGTAATGAGCGTTGTCGCTGCCCCGCAAATCAACCCTATAAAGAACCCGACGCTCACCTCGCCGCGAAGTACGGTCAACTCTCTCTCCCTCTCGACCTCGCCTGTCGCAAAACCGCGCACGAGAATCGTCGAACACTGAATCCCAACATTCCCGGCGAGTCCGATCACGATCGGAATGAAACGGAAGAGGTCGGCATCAGGGGGTAGCTCCCATCGCTCCCACCCAAGGATCCAGGCCGTAAGGAGCCCTCCAAGAACAGTCACCCCTTGCAGCGGGAGACGGTTCACAACCCGACGCCCGACCGACTGGCGAGTGGGTTGATCTGCCGGTGCCCCGACTAGCTTTAAGAAGTCTTCGCTCGCCTCTTCCTCTAAGACGCCGAGCGCGTCGTCCGCCGTGATGGCGCCGACCAACACCCCGCTCGCGTCAACAACCGCGAGCTCTTCAAGCTGATAGTGCTGAACGAGGCCAGCCGCCTCCTCTTGATCCGCCGTGATCAAGATTGAGACGGGCAGAGCCATCACATCGCGCACCTCTTCGTGAATCGAGTGCGTAATGAGCTGTCGATAAGCTAAGTAGCCGACCGGTCGATCTTTATCGTCAACGACGAAGACGCCTTGCCCGTCCTCGGTCTCATCCCCTTCGGTCTTGATGAGCTTGATGACGTCGCCTAGGCGGACACCATGCGGGACCGTCACCAGCTCGCTGTTCATCATCCCGCCAGCAGACTCCGGGTCATAGCTCGCGAGCTCCCTGAGGCCCTCAGCTCGCTCCAGGTCAACCTGCTGTAAGACCTGTTCGGAGACGGACTCCTCAACGAGAGCGAGCACGTCGACGGCATCGTCTGCCGGCAACTCTTCCACCACTTCGGTGAGCTGCGCTAGGCTCATCCGCTCGAGGAGCGGGACGCTGATCGACTCCTCTGCTTGCGCTAGGACCTCAGCTCGCGCCTCAATGTCGAGCTGTTCGAGGACGCTCCAGCCTTCCTCGACGCTCAGGTCGAGCAGCCACTCCGCCGTATCAGCGGGGTGGACTCCCTCTAAGAAGAGACGCAACTCATCTTTCGGCCCGTTAAGGCGCTGAGTGAATTGTTGCTTCTGCAGCAAAGAATCGTGTGTATCGGGGTTCATAGCTGATCGGACGGAAGGATATCTCCTCGCTCGTCGCCGGCGACCTCCAAACCGTTTTGGAGTGTCATTTAGCTACAGGCCGGGCTCAAAGAGAGCGCCGTGAACCGCTCGAAGTGCCTCAAGCACTTCGCCAGGCTTAACCCCAAGAAAGACAGCGCGGCCACTCTTTGACCTCCCCGTCCAGTCAGCTGACAAGCCCCTCTCTTCGAGCGCACGGCGCGCCAGAGCTCCACTCTCTTCGTTGTTGGCTCCTACAAGCGCAACCGCTTCGCGCGCCTCATGGACGGTGGCGACCACCGCCACTGGGCCCACACCGAGCTCTTCCTTAACAAGGACCGTTCCGGGGTGGCTCGGGTCTTTCACAAAGCGAACTCTCACCTCTACTCCTGCTCGAACCGCCGGAGCGATCGCGTCTGGGTGAAGAATGCGAGCGCCGAGGTGGCCGAGCTCCTCGGCGTCTGCGAAACACAGCCGCTCGATAGATCGAGCCTCCGGGACAACCGCGGGGTCCGCGCTTAAGACTCCGGGTACTCCTTTCCAAAACTCCACAGCCTCCGCCTCTACGGCTTCAGCTAAGAGCGCTGCGGAGAGGTCCGAGCCGTTACGGCCGAGGGTCGTGAGGTTCCCTTCGCCGTCTTTCGCGAGAAACCCTGTGACCACAGGAATGCCGGGTATCTCCCAAATAGACCTCTCAAGCGTGGCTCTCGCGGGAGAGAGCGGGCGCGCGTTTCTGTGATTTGAATCTGTCTTTAGACCCAAATCATAAGAGTCCACTGGGGTCGCCATGATGCCCTGATTCTCAAAGCACTTCGCGACGATCCTCGCGCTCGCTCGCTCTCCAAAAGAGAGCACATGGTCTAACTCCACGGCGCCTAGCTCCCTTCGACCTCTGATCGATTCCAAGATCAAGCTGAGCTCTCTGCTATACCGGTCCAAGAGCTCTGGGTCGGCGGAGAGCTGCGCGAGGACGCTCCTGTGTCTAATTCGGATTGCGTCGGAGTTGACCTCTCCACGAGCGGCAGCCCTAGCTGCATCGACGAGCAAATCTGTTACCCCTTCGAGAGCGCTCACAACTACGACGGGGGCCTCTCCTCCGTGATGCGTAACGATGTCCACGACTCGACGCACCCCGGGGCCATCCCTTAGAGCGGCCCCGCCAAACTTCATTACCTTGATCACACCTTGCTCCATGGCCCCCAAAGGATAACGGGCTCTCACGGGCCCTCCAGCCTCCTTTTCACGCGTTAAGCCAACCCCGCACCCTTAGGTTGTTGCATTTAGGCCATTGGTGTTACTCTTTTAGTCACCCTTTTGGCCATGTTTAAGCACCTTCAGATCGCCCCATTGCTCCTCGCTCTCCTCCCGGCCTGCGGCGAGAGCTCCAGTAGCGACTCTGGTGGGGCCGGCTCAAGTGGCGACTCTGGTGGGGCCGGCTCAAATTCCCCCTCGTTTACCTCTGGAGGAGACCTTGTTGTCGACGAAGACGTTGCTGTAACCCAAGCAGCCTGGGCAACTAACCTTCAAAATGGAGCGCTCTTTTCGCTCACCCCGGATGACCCCTCTCTCTTCCTTGTCGCGCCTACCGTCAGCGGCTTTGGAGCGCTCGCCTTCATCCCCGCCGAGGACAAGAGTGGCAGCACTGAAGTCACCATCATTCTTCAAAACGCAGAAGGAGTTTCGACCCCTCCTGAGTCTTTCTTAATCACCGTAAACCCCGTCAATGACCCGCCGTCTTTTGATGTCGGCCCAGACATCTCCGTGGAAGCTACTTCAAGCTCACACCCCCCTGTACCTGGGTGGGCCACCAACCTGTCTCCTGGCGCCGAAGATGAACTCGGACAAAGCCTTACGTTCGTAATTGAGTCAAACAGTGCGCCAGAGCTTTTCGACACACCCCCCCTTCGCGTGCTCGCTGACGGGGAGCTCCAGTTCAACATAGCCGAGGGTGCGGTTGGCGAAGCTACCATCACCCTCTCTCTGACTGACGACGGCGGAATAGGCGGCCTTGGAGCTGACGATTCCTCAGGTGTGGACAGCTTCACTCTCACCGTCTCCGATTCGATCCCTCCCAGCGCAGAGATTCTCTATCCCCCGGAAGGCTCAATCACCGATGCGGCGACGATCTCTGTTTATGGCAGAGCTGCGGACACCGTCGGCGTCGACTTCGTGCGAATCAACGGAGCCCCCGCGGCCAGCACTGACAGCTATGAAACTTGGACGCGTGAAGGAGTGCCTTTGAGTCTCGACACGCTCCTGACCACGCAAGTCAGTGACACCTCTGGCAACTACGAGGGCAACGCGGACGCCGTAACCATCTCCGGCGGGGGCCCACTTCCGTTATTCCCAACCGCGCTCGCCTATGACCTGTCTGGCGGGAGACTCATCTACTTCTCCTCTACCTACAACGCGCTGTTCTCTTACTACCCCTCTACTAACCAAATTCTCGATTTCTCTGAGCCCAGCGGTGGAGCCTCTTGGAATATCTCAACCCTCGTCTATTCCTCTTCGCCTCCTGCCCTCTTTGCGTTAGAAGAAAACTCAAAGTGCGTGCTGAAGTTCGACCTGGCCAGCGGCGAGGCTTCGCTTGTCTCTGGTGCTGGGCTGGGAGATGGCCCGATTCTCACTCAACCAAAAGGACTCACTTTTGTTTCTTCAACCCAAGGCACCCCTCCGTCCTTAGCTGTAAGTGATCGCGACTTTGGCGAAGATGGTAGCGAGGCAATCGTCGAGATCTCCCTAGCCAACGGCGATCGGAGCGTCGTCTCTTCCAGCGTTTTAGGAGATGCTTCAGCCGGCAGAGGTGTTGGGCCCGAAATGATCGCTGTCAGCGGACTGGTCTACCAGAAAGCACTCAGCCGCTTCCTCCTCGTAGATTCCCAGGCGAGAGCGCTCCTCGCTGTCGACCGAGTCTCTGGAGATCGCGAGGTCCTGATCAACAACTTCGACACCATAGATGGCGCCACGATGTTCGCCCCATCTGAAGTCATATTGAGCCTCAACGGCCTCACCGCGTGGATTTTAGACCCCTCCGGAAAGAAGATCTTCATCGCGCACCTCGGCACCTCAACCCTCGCTCTGCTCAGCAGCAACGGCTCTCAATCCGGGTTTGATGGATACCATTGGTCCTCACCCCGTCACTTCACGCGGGCGGGCGGCGGGGACCTCTATGTTGCGGATAACACCGGCCATGCGATCTACTCCGTCTCAACCTCTTCCGGCTCAAGGGCTGCAGAGCTCGACGTGTGCGCTGGTGCAGGGCCTGGATGGGAGACACCCATCAGCCTCTCGGTAGACGAGCTCCAAGAGATCGCCTATGTCTCATGTGAAGCAAAAGATGCGATCTATTCCGTCTCCTTACAAAACGGTGAGCGCGCCCTCGTGAGTGGAGACGGCGCCGGAACGGGCCTCGCGTTGAACGGTCTCGCTGACCTGGCAATCCTCGACGCGAACACCCTCGTGGCTGTCGACGTTGGAACCGGTCAGCCCCGCATAATTAAGGTTGGTCGCCTGGGCGGACCCCGCACCCTTGTCTCAGGGCAAGGTGTTGGTGGCGGCGTATCGTTCAACTCCGCGAGCAGCTTAACGGTCGACGCAGGCGCCAACTCTGCATATGTCCTTGACCCTCTAGACAGAACGGTCACGAGGGTTGACCTCGCTACAGGCGATCGCTTCCGGGTCGCAGGCGGTGGAGTTGGAACAGGCCCACAACTAATAGACCCTCTCTCCATCTCATGGAACGCCGGCATTTCTCGTTTGCTCGTCCTTCAACCCGGAGCTCTC
>JAPKBY010000123.1 GCA_028823185.1 Planctomycetota bacterium | reverse complement strand
CGCGCGCTCCTCATCACATGTTGGACTTGGTCCAAGCATCAGAGAGTTTTGACGTTGCGATGTATTTGGATGAGGTTCGAGGGCTCTTGGAGGAGCTCTCTCGCAGCGGTCGAAAATATCTATTCGTCGGTGGTACGGCCTTTTGGCTGCGCGCCCTTCATCAAGGTCTCTTTGATGGGCCCTCCCGAGATCCCAAGATCCGGGAGCGGCTGAACGAGCAGTTGGAGGCTGAAGGTGCGCAGGCGATCTTTGAGAGACTGCGGGCGGTGGACCCAGATTCAGCAGAGCGTCTACATCCGAATGACACGAGACGAGTCATACGTGCGATCGAAGTCTTTGAGTTGACCGGGGTTCCCCTCTCAGCGCAACAGCGCGAGTGGGGGGAGCAGGGCTCGACGAGCGCTCCATCGAGAGACGCGCGCGTTGTCGGGATCGTCGCCGAAGGTGAGGCTTATGAGCGCCGCATTCGGGCGCGTGTCGATGAGATGTTGAATGCCGGTTGGCTGGAGGAGGCTGTCTCAATTCGGGATGGCTGCGGCTTCAGCTTTACTGCTGAGAAAGCTCTCGGTTACAAAGAGGTGCTGGCGTTGGCAGCCGGTGATCTCGATCGCGACGCCTGTCTCGATGAGATCAGTTTGCGGACTCGGCAGTTCGCTCGAAAACAGCGTACTTGGTACCGAAAGCTCGAAAACGCCCTGTGGGTTGAGTCTCCATCGCTGAGTGGCGTTGAGGCTCTGGCAAAACGACTGGCCTTAGAGCTCGGCTTGCTCTCTTGAACGTGTAGGCGTGAAACGAAACGACCCTGCTGTGCAGGGTCGTTTGAGAGGCTGCCTCTAAGTGTGAGGCCGGAGTGAACCGAGCGCTTAGCGCTGGAAGGGGTTGTCCGAATTCGTATGGAAGAACATTCGTTTAAGAGTCTCCGCTGCACTCTCTCCGTCTCTTTTGATCTTGTTCCAAACACTGTGGCCGTCTTCGTCTGAGTCGTAGTTAAGGAGGAAACGCTCCATGCTCGGTGTGACGCTCACTGCGTTCCAGTGATCCCACTTGTGGCTAGGCGTGTCTTGGCCTGGCTTGGGAAGGGCTGCTCGGAGCTTGTCTTCATAGGACTTCTCGTCGAGCCCAAGCTCTCTAGCGACCAAATTGTGGGCATTTGCTGCGAAAGGTCCAATGATGAGGGGCGCGCCTGGGGGACCGAAGGGTGGAGGAGAGGGGAAGACTGCATCTACGACGTTGTCCGGAGAATTAGGGCTCGCACAGCCAGCGAGGCACGCAAGTAGGGCCCCTAGGAGGAGCGAGGGTGTGTTTTTTATGTTCATTTGGAGAGGGGTCCGTGGGCAGGATTTACGCCTTAAGACAGCGTCCAAGTGTAGTTGTCCCCGTGAAAGGGGTCAACGGATCAATTAGAGAGCTTGGGGTCAGGTGATAGTGCCCTAAATCAACAGGCCACAGGCAGGCCTTAAAAAGGTAAAAGAGGCTGATCATGGGGCCGATGGGTGGATCAGGAAGAATTTATAGCCATATGGATGGGTCTATCCAAGGATTTCGATCGGGTAACCAGGAGAGGGGCAGTATGAGGCGAGTGGGGGTCTTTGGCGGGTCATTTGATCCAGTCCATTCTGGTCATCTCTTTGTTGCGCGGGCAGCCCTAGAGAGAGCGGGTTTGGATGAGGTCTTGTTTGTGCCGGCAGCGAGGCCACCACACAAGCTCGATATGATCTTGAGTCCAGGGGCGGATCGCTTGGCGATGCTCGAGGCCGCGCTGAGGGGCAAGCCGGAATTCGGGGTCGAGGCTATGGAGCTTTCTCGCGAGGGACCCTCATACACGGTCGACACGGTCAGGGCGCTCATGGAGCGGCTTGGTGGAGCTGAAGAGGTCGAGCTGTTTTTGATCATTGGCGGAGACAATTTGCCAGGCCTTGGCGCTTGGCGTGAGGCCGAATCTTTGATGGAGCTCGTCACCCCCTTGGTCGTTGACCGAGGCGTGGACTTGAAGGAGGCGCTCGAAGGCATCGAAGGCTCGCTCCCTCGGCACCTCTTGGAGAAATTGCGCGACGGGTTGCTGCGCCTCGATCCGCACCCGGCCTCTTCGACGGCGATCCGTGCGATGCTCTGTCGAGGAGAAGACCCAGGGGAGCATCTGCCAGCAGGCTGCCTTGAAGTCGTGAAGGAGCGCGGGCTCTACGGGTATTCAGGTTGAGCCCAGCTGTCGCATTCGCAGGAGCGCTCACCTTCGCTGTGAGCTACCTCTTGATCCTCTTGGCTAAAAAGTATGGCTGGGTCGATCGACCGTGCGCGGAAGATTCGCAGCGTAAGCTGCAAGCTGCGCCGGTCCCCGTCGTAGGCGGCGCGGCGATCCTTGTTGGGCTCATCGCCTTAGAAGCTGACAGGCGCACTTCCTTTGGCGCGGCGTTCTTCGCAAACAACGGGCTCGGCTTGAAGTTCGAGGAGGCGATGATCTGGCCGCCGCTCTTGGCGGCTTTCCTTCTCGGTCTCGTGGATGACCTGAGGCGAGGGGGATTGGCTCCAGGGCTGAAGGTCGCAGGTCAGATAGGTGTCGGCCTCGTGTTCGCTGGCGCTGTCTTTCCGATGCAACTTGTCCCCACGCTCGCGTGCTTGGTGCTGGTTCCACTCTCTCTCAACGCTTGGAACACCTTTGACAACGCAGACGGCGCTGCCACCGGGGTCGGCGGTCTCGCCCTTTTGAGCGTCGGCTCGCCTGCGGCAGCGCCTCTTCTCGGCTTCCTGGGCTGGAACCTTCGTCCACGAGGTGGCGCGACTGCGTACCTGGGGGACTCGGGGAGTCACCTCCTCGGCTGTCTCGTGCTCATGCACCCTGGCGCCTGGCCGCTCATGCTGCTTCCGGTGATGGATCTCGCTCGAGTGGCTTGCCTCCGGATCATGGGAGGGCGCGCGCCATGGGAGGGAGATCGCTCCCATCTAGCTCATCGCATGCAGAGGCGCGGTCTGGGACCTGTCTCGGTGGCCATTTGTCTCTATCTCTTGGCTGCTCTGCCGTTGCTCTTGCCGGGATGGAAGGGGCTCTGCCTCGGACTTTTTGGATTCATCTGCAGTGTCTGGGCGTCCCGTCCTTGCCCCGAGTCGGAGCCGGGCAGATAATCTTTCCCCGCGAACTCTGTGGCTCCGCCGCAGGGGACGAGACTGGACAACCGTGACCTACCCTAAGACAGCCCTCATCTCAGACTTGCACGGAAACGTGCCCGCTCTTGAGACCGCCTATAAGGATGCCCTCGAAAGAGGCGTCGAGCGCTTTGTGTGCCTCGGCGATGTCGTTGGATATGGAGCTGAGCCGAGGCGTTGCTTGGACCTCGTTATGCGGACTTGCGTCGAGGACGCAAAACACCCCTTCAGCGATGAGAGCTTGAAGCCCGGGCTGTGCCTCATGGGGAATCATGAGGAGGCCTTGCTTAAGTCGCCTGTGGACTTCAACCCCAAGGCGCGGGCAGCGATCGAGTGGACGAAGAAGGAGATCGGGAACTGTGAGCACGAGCGCAAGTTCGCTTACTGGGACTTCCTCGGTGAGCTGAAGCCGACGGAGTGCGATGAGCTGGCTCAGTTCGCCCACGGCAGCCCGCGTCGTCCAGTCCATGAGTACATGGTCCCGCGCGACTCTATCGATACGGAGAAGATGCGAGCTAACTTCGCTGCGATGCAGCGAGATATCTGCTTCGTCGGGCACAGCCACATCCCCGCGATCTACTATGATGACGGTCGTCTCTTTCGACCCTCTGGGACCGAGGGTCCTTATGAGCTGGCGACGCCGACCTCCAAGCGAGCCATCATCAACGTTGGGTCGGTGGGGCAGCCCCGCGACGGCGACACTCGCCTCTCATACGCGATCTTTGATGGTCGCTGTATCACCTTTGTTCGACTTGAGTACGAACACGATGTCGCTGCAGAGCGAATCCGTGCTGTGCCTGAGTTACCTGTCTTCCTTGCGGACCGACTCGCTGTCGGTCGCTAATCTTCCACCTCATTCCCTGCTATTCTCTTGGAGAAGCGACTCCCCTTAGCCCTCTTCCTCTGCTTCCTGCTCTTGATGGGGTGGACGGTCATGTTCCCGCCACGTGCGAAGGAGGCGGCTGATCCCTTAGACACCTCAGGAGAGGTCATTCAGGGCGAAGCCACGCAGATCACGGCGGTGGCTCCGATCGCGGCACCGCTCATCTCGGCGGAGACAGAGGAGACCTTGCTCTTAGAGCTCGGGACCCCCGGCACCCACGGGCATTATCTCGCCGAGTTCACGAACAGAGGTGGGCGACTGCTCTCTTTGCGTTTGGGCGATGTCTATACGCAAGGTGATCTGACACCGGAAGAGCAGGCAGACCCTGCCTACTATCTTGAACTGCTCAGTCCGAACGGGAGCAGCGAGAACTGGCAGGAGGCCTCCTTCGGACTCGTCGCAGGTCCCTCCTCAAGTGACCTCTTTGATGAGCCATTGAATGATGCGCTCTGGCAGATGGAGGAGCTCGTCGATCAGTTCGGTGTGAAGCAGGGTGTTCGCTTCACCTATGGCTCTGCAAAGGGCGTCGTCATAACGAAGGAGCTCCGCTCGCGTGATGGTGAACGAGTCCTCGACCTCACCTTAGGACTGGAGAACGTCTCGGCGGTCGGCGCCTCACGACCTCGACAGTTCCGCCTGACCCCCGCCGCGGTGATGGGCAGCTCGAGTGAAGAGGGCGGCGGTCGCATGTACCCGGAGCCCCAGGCGATCAGCGCTTGGCTAGAAGAGGGCTCTGATAGTCAGGTCGAGACCGAGGATATGACCGCGCTCCCTGCGGCTGATGATCTAACCGGAGCGTTCAAGGCGACAGGCGCCTTCAGCTTTGCGGGTGTGCAGAATAAATTCTTCGCCTGCCTCTTGCGCCCTAGCCTGAACTCGCAGAACACGCTTGTTGGCGCGAGCTGGAGGAGAGTTGAGGATCTGAACTGGGCCGCCTCACACCTCGATGCGCCGCGAGAGAGCTGGCAGTACATCGTCTCTGACATCGATATCGCCTTGCATCTTGGTGATGTCGGAGAGAAGCGCACATGGGACTATGAGGTCTATGCCGGGCCAAAGGCTCGCGAAGATCTCCTCGCCGCTTCCGGTGAATATGACGCGCTCATCAGTGAAGACCTTGGGTTCTTCCAGGGCATCGCCCACATGATCCTCGCGGTCCTAGATTTCTATATGGGGCTCGTCGGTAACTGGGGCTGGGCGATCATCCTCTTGACGCTGACAGTTCGATTGATGCTCTTCCCTATCAACCGTCGCTCACAGACGGCGATGGCGCGCTATCAGAAGAAGATGAAGCGCGTGCAGCCCAAGCTGGATGAGCTGAAGACGAAGTACGCGGACAACACTCAGAAGCAGCGCGAGGAGCAGGCGCGCATCATGCAGGAGGAGGGCGCTTTTCCGCCCCTCGGCGGATGCCTTCCCATGTTCTTGCAGATCCCGGTCTTCATCGGGCTCTTTCAGTCCCTGCGAGTTGAGTATCACCTCAGGCAGGAGCCCTTTCTGCTCTGGGTGCGAGACCTCTCGCTTCCGGACCATCTCCTGCGCTTAGACCTCAACACTCACTTGCCGCTCATCGGGACGATTGAGTGGCTGAACATCTTGCCGCTCTTGATGGTCTTCCTGTGGGTCTGGCAGCAGCGCTCGATGCCTACGCCGACTGACGCGCAGCAGGCGAAGATGCAGAAGATGATGATGTGGATGCCGGTCATGTTCGGCTTCATGCTCTACAGCTATCCCGCAGGGCTCTCGCTCTACATGATCACTTCGTCTGCTGTCGGCATCTTTGAGATCAAGGTCATCAAGAAGTTTTGGCCGATTGATGACACCGAGGTGGCGCCGAAGAAGGGCTGGATGATGCGTTTGGCTGAGAAGCAATCGGAGCAGCAGGCCTCGATGCA
>JAPKBY010000122.1 GCA_028823185.1 Planctomycetota bacterium | reverse complement strand
CGAGTCGGGGTGACTGATTGGATACGCGCGCGCTTTCAAGGCGGCGCGATGCCTGAAGATCAATTGAATCCGAGAGGCCATCACCTGCCCGAGGGTAAGCCGCTGGAGGTCGCACGGAACGCGCTCTGGATGGAGACCAAAGAGCGGACGATCGCTGAGGCAGTGAAGCCTGCGGGTTACCGCACGGGATACATCGGCAAATGGCATCTTGGGATGGACGCTCACTACCCGGACAGGCAGGGCTATCAGCTGAACAAGGGAGGCTGCGATTATGGGCAGCCACCGAGCTACTTTGACCCGTACGCGAACAAGCGGCTCGATGGCATCCCAACGCTAGAGCCGAGAGAGGAGGGCCAGTACCTCACTGATCGAGAGGCGGATGAGGCGGTCGCATTCATTCGAGAGAGCGCCGCCGAGCCCTTCTTTCTGCAGCTCGCAAATTACGCCGTGCATACACCTCTCCAGGCCAAGCCTGAGCTTGTAGAGGAGTGGCGCGCGAGCAAGGGCGAGCGTGAATACCACGCGGTCTATGCTGCGATGGTAGAGAGCGTCGACGAGTGCGTCGGGCGAGTCCTGGATGAGCTCGACGCCTTAGGGCTGACGGAAGAGACGCTCATCCTCTTCACCTCAGACAATGGCGGCTTGAAGGGGCCCACCGACAACGCGCCGCTGCGCTCAGGCAAGGGCTTTCCCTACGAAGGAGGGATCAGAGTCCCGCTCCTCGTCAGGTGGCCTGGGGTGGTTCGCGCGGGCGCTGTCGAAGAGGGCGTGTCTAGCTCGATCGATCTCATGCCCACCATCGTTGATGCTTGCGGAGGCAGTCTCCCGCGTGAGCCAATCGATGGGACGAGCCTTTTGCCCTCGCTTAGAGGAGAGGAAGAGCTCTCAGAGCGAGACCTCTTCTGGCATTTCCCTCACTACCGCGGAGGAGTGAAGGCCCCGTACTCAATCGTTCGCTCAGGCGACTGGAAGCTGATCCGGTATTGGGGTCTCGGACACGAGCTCTATCATCTCGGCGATGACATCGGTGAAGAGCGGGACCTCAGCGAGAGTGAGCCTGAGATCGTTAGTGAGCTCTCATGGAAGCTCGAAGACCACCTCCGTGAGGTGGGCGCGACGCGCCCGAGGACTCCTATTCCGCCTAGCCCCGGCACCTATATGGGCCGTGAGATCGCTCAGACCATGCACTGGTTGGGAGCGGGCTGGCTGATTAGGGCGACGAGAGAGGACGAAGAGCACACGAAGTTGTTCCTAGATGCGCTCTCCGTCAAGGAGGGGCAGACAGTCTGCGACCTCGGGTGTGGAAACGGCTATCACTCGCTCGAGCTCGCCGAGCGAGTTGGCAAAGATGGGCGCGTCATTGGCGTAGACATTCAACCAGAGATGCTCGACCGCCTCGAATGGAGAGCGGCAGAGCAGGGGGTCACAAACGTCAGACTTCTCGTCGGTGAGTACCACGACCCACGGCTCCAAGAAGCTAGCTGTGACCTCATCTTGATGGCGGACGTATATCACGAGCTCTCACACCCAGCCGAGGTGCTGAAGCTCTTGAAGGGAGCGCTCAGGCCGGGCGGCCGGGTCGCGGCTCTCGAGTTCCGGGCGGAAGATCCCGACGTCCCGATCAAGCCTGTGCACAAGATGACAAAGGCGCAAGTCATCGCAGAGTTCACCGCAAACGGCTTCGAGCTCATAGAGGACTTCGATGGGCTGCCTTGGCAGCACCTCCTGTTCTTCGGCGTCAGAGAGGGGTGAAAGCGGGATGAGAGCACGTCTTTTGGATTCGCTCGTTATCTTCAGCGTTGGCCACTGCGGGTCTTTTTATTAGATATGAGCCCCTATGGATTTTGAACTTCTCTCGATCGGCTTACTCCTCTCAATAGGTGCTGTCTTCGCCTTGAGAGGGATGTGGTCGGAGGGAGAGGGGAGATCGCGATGGCTCGCAGCCGGTCTCTGGACCGTAGCGTTCACTGCGATCGCTTGGGCTGCAACGGACTATGGGCCGCGCGAGCGAGCGCTCGCTCCATTGACCGATCAACCGATCGAGTTGAACGTGGACGGCTATGTCTCCTCGCGCGCTTGCGAGGCTTGTCACCCTAGAGAGTACGGCACTTGGTATGACTCATATCACCGCACGATGACGCAGTTCGCCTCGGAGGAGGCGATCGCAGCCCCATGGGACGGCATCGAAGTTCAGGCCCGTGGCGTGGACTATAAGCTCGAGCAAGATGGTGATGAGTTCTGGGTTGAGATGGATGACCTCTCGCATAGAGGAGGAGGCCCTGCGCCGCGCGTGAAGAGGCGGGTGGTTCAGACGACTGGATCGCATGAGTCGCAGTTCTATTGGTATGCCTCTGGGGATGGTCGCAGGCTCTCACTCCTTCTCATCTATTGGAGGCTCTTAGGTGAAGACCGCTGGGGCCCGCTCGATGGATGCTGCATCACCCCGCCAGACTCCGGCCAGGAGTCAGAGACGGGTCGGTGGAATAGAGTCTGCAATCGCTGCCACGCCACTCATGTGTCACCGAGGATCAGCGATGAAGATGGTGATGGCTTCTACGATCGTTGGGACACGCACGCGGTGGAGCTTGGGATCGCTTGCGAGGCATGCCATGGACCCGGCGGAGCCCACGCTGACAATTACCGAGATCCTTTCAAGCGCTACTCCGCGTACAGCGCGGAAGAAGGCGCTACCGACATCGTGAATCCAGGCAAGCTCGACCATGAGCGCTCATCAGAGGCCTGTGGTCAATGCCATGGGATCTTGGTCTTCGCTGGTGATGAGGGACGTGAGCGCTGGCGTGAGAGCGGCTTCGAATACACCCCTGGGGAATCACTCCATGATTCGCGTGACCTCGTCATGGAAGGGGATGGGCAGTTCTGGAGTGACGGAATGATTCGTGTCTCTGGTCGCGAATATAACGGTCTCGTGAGGACGCCTTGCTTTGTCAACGGAGAGATGTCGTGCCTCTCTTGTCATGGGATGCATCAGGCTGCTGACGATCCTCGCCCCAGAGAGGAGTGGGCCGATGATCAACTGCACCCGGGCATGCGCGGAAACCTCGCCTGCACTCAGTGTCATAAAGAGTTCGACGATGAGGCTTATCTGACCGCGCACTCGCATCATGCGCCGGGCTCGACGGGGAGCAATTGCTACAACTGCCACATGCCGTATACGACCTACGGTCTCCTGAAGGGGATCCGAAGTCATGAGATTTCAAGCCCAGATGTGCGCGCGAGCGTGGAGACCGGAAGGCCCAATGCCTGCAATCAATGTCATCTCGACAAGACCATGGCTTGGGCAGCGGAAGGCCTCGAAGACTGGTATGGCATCGATAAGCCGAGCCTCAATAAAGAGCAGCGTGAGGTCGCAGCTAGCATCCTCTGGTCTCTTAAGGGAGACGCAGGACAGCGCGCGTTGATGGCGTGGAGCTTCGGTTGGGAATCGGCGAGGCTCGCCTCTGGCACCGAGTGGTCTCCTCCCTTTCTCGCCGCTCTTCTCAGCGACCCGTATCACGCCGTGCGATACATCGCCGAGCGCTCGCTAAAAGACCTCCCCGCAGCGAAGGGCCTGCGCTATGACTACATGATGGAGCGCTCGGGACGGAACGCGGGGATGATGCAGGTTTTGAAGAATTGGGGCACGAAGCAGGGGGCAACGAATAGCAGAGCTGCGCCGGAGCTCTTGATCGAGACGGACGGCGTCTTTAATCCGCACGCGATGCAGCAGCGCATCAATCAGCTGCTCAGTGAGCGCGTTGATCCACCACTGACCTTGAACGAATAACTAGATGGACCTCCCATGAGTAAAGACTCCAAGAAGATCAAGACGAGAGACGCCTCAGATGGAGCGCTCGGCGCGAAGCACCTCCGCGTCGGCTGGTGCTTCGTAGCGCTCTATTTGACGATGGGGCTCTGTCTCGAGGTGATGCATGGATTCAAGGTGGATTGGTATCTCAATGTCTCTAATGAGACGCGTCGCTTGATGTTCACCTTGGCGCATTCCCATGGCACCTTGCTCGGGATCTTGCACATCGTCTTTGGCTTGACCCTCAAAGGAGAAGGAGCTTCTGATGCCTCGTGGGCGCGGCGCGCTGGCGCATGTCTGACGGGCGCAGCCATCTTGCTCCCAGGTGGATTCCTGCTCGGGGGCGTCGTCATTTATGCCGGTGATCCAGGGCGAGGTGTCCTCCTCGTGCCCGTTGGCGCAGCCTTACTACTCTTCGCGGTCGTCACGACAGCGCTCAACCTCAGAAAGAACTGATTCATGAGTTTTCAAACCACTCGGCGTGACTTGCTCACGGCTAGCGCGGCCTTCTTCGGATCTAGCGCGCTCCCTCTAAAGACCCCCTCTAGCTGGGAGAAGCTCAACGTCGGCTTCGTCGGGGTCGCGAACCGCGCGTCCTCTAACGTGAACGGTGTCGCCGGAGAGAACGTGGTCGCGGTCTGCGACATAGATGAAAACTATCTAGCCTCGGTGGCGAAGCGCTTCCCCAAGGCGAAGGTTTATCACGACTATCGGGAGATGCTCGACAAGGAGAAGCTCGACGCCGCTGTCATCTCCACTGCTGATCACAATCACGCGCCGGCGACCATGCGTGCGCTCGAGCGCGGGATGCATGTCTACTGCGAGAAGCCGCTCTCGCACACGGTGGAGGAGGCTCGGGCCGTAGCAGAGCTCGCCGCCAAGAAGGGAGTCGCGACCCAAATGGGCACTCAGATCCACGCTGGTGGGAACTACCGCCGGGTGGTTGAGCTCATTCAGGGAGGCGCGATCGGTGCGGTGAAGGAGGTCCACGTCGCTTGCGGCAAGGGCTGGGGCGGTAACGGGATGCCCGCTGGCGAGCATGTGGTCCCCAAACACTTTCACTGGGACCTTTGGTTGGGGCCTGCGGCTGAGCGACCCTTTCACCCCGGATATCACCCCGCGAATTGGCGCCGCTACTGGGACTTTGGTGGCGGGACCATGAGCGACATGGCTTGCCACTTGATGGACCTCCCGTTCTGGGCGCTCGACCTGCGTCACCCGACGAAGGTGGTGGCGAAAGGTGAGGTGCCGAATGACTACTCGGCGCCGCATGGGCTGGAGGTCAGCTATGAGTTCCCCGCGCGCGGGGGCCGCGCAGCATGCGAGCTCACTTGGTATGACGGGAACCGCAAGCCGATCGGCATGGAGCTGAACGGTCTGCCTGGCGTGGGATTCGGCGTCCTCTTCGTGGGGGAGAAGGGGAACCTCTTCTCTGATTACGGTGCGCACCGCCTCATGCCCGAGGAAGATTTCGCGGACTTCGAGGCGCCCGCACCTTCGATACCGGACTCCATCGGGCACTACGCCGAGTGGATCAAAGCCTGCAAAGAGGGCACCCCGACGACGTGCAACTTTGACTACTCGGGCGCGCTAACGGAGTCGGTCTTGTTGGGGAGCGTCGCCTATAGAGCGCAACAAGACTTGGTCTGGGACGCGGCGAAGCTCACCGCGACAAATTGTGCAAAGGCAGATGAGTTTGTCCGCAAAGAGTATCGCGAGGGCTGGTCCCTGCGCGGCTGATCAGCGCTCTCTCATGAGCGCGTTCGCGCGCGCTTTGAGCTCTGGGGAGACCCTAGCTTCGAGATCATTTCGAGCCTGGATGGCGCCTTCATGGCCTACTCGGGCTGCGAGGCTGAGCCACACAAGCGCGTTCAATTCATCTGGAGCCTCTAAGCCGCGCCCCTCTTTGAGCATGACTCCGAGGTTAAAGCGCGCTTGGTGGTGCCGAGCTAGCGCGGCTGTCTTGAAGAGGCGCAGCGCCTCTGCGTCGTCGCGCTCACAGCCTTTGCCCTGCTTTAGCATCCAGGCCAGGTGATCTAGCGCGGGGGGGTCGTTCTCTTTTGCGGCTCGGCGAAACCAGGACACCGCGAGCTCATCGGAGGCCTCAACGCCGCG
>JAPKBY010000121.1 GCA_028823185.1 Planctomycetota bacterium | reverse complement strand
CTCTGGGAGCGAACGCACATCGACCTCGAAGCCCGGCCAAGCGACATAGTAGATATCACGACGGCGCTCGAAGAAGCCACGATCCACGCGGCCGAACTCAAAGTGGCTCGCAGGAAAAGAGAGCTTGCCTGTACGGGTAGAGACGAATGATCGCCTGAGCTCGAACACGCGCAGGTCTCTACCACCTATAACCTTACGCCCGAGCTCTTGAACGCGGACGATTCCGCTGTCATTCAATGAGACGTCGAGTCGGCCCTGGCTCACCTTCGAAGACTCCGCCACCTCGAGCGTCCCCGGCAGCTGTCCCCACCAAGGGAGGATCAAGTTGGCGTGGTCGAAGCTCGTCATGCCGGAATCCCAACCAAAGCGAAGCACCACATCGAATGGTTGCCCTTCGTAGACCTCTGTCGGCGCATCAATCCACTCTAGATAGCCGAGGTTTTGCCCCTCGAAGTCTTCGATCACGCGCACGCTCATCGCTTGGGTTAAGACCTCGCGACCATCAATCTCCATTCGAATCGGGGGGACCTCGAAGGTGCCGACCCGCTCAGGCCTCCAGACGAGACTCCAGGTCAAACTCTCTGAGCGAACCCTCCGACCTCGAGTGATCTGCTCAAAGACGGAGCGCTTCGCTCCTGAGGAGCCCACATATTCGAGCCCTTCAACATCCTCCACAGCCAAGATCCTCGCCTGCGTGGTCCCCTCGACCGTCACTTGCGCGACAGCCTGAGACCCCAGCTTGACCAAGCCCGTTTGGATCTGCGCGTTGACTGTGACCTCACCTTGAGGTGCGGACGCACCAAAGCTCGTTCCTGCTAGCCATAGGGCCACGCTGAGCGCGCAGCAAATGTTTCTCATCACTCTCATCACCAATCCCTGTCTACGCCTTGACGACCTATACGTCGGAGAGCTTCTTGGACTTCCTCTCCATCCTCTTCGATCTGCCTGAGCGACTCTAAGAGTCGCTGCATCTCTTCTTGAGTGAGGTGAACTTCTTCCGGCTCTGCGTTCGCCTCTTCCTCTGTCTCCTGTTCGTCTTCCTGCTCTTCGCCCTCTTCGGGTTCCTCGGGCTCTCGCTCTCCCTCAGCGTTGTCCTGGCTGTCTTCGCCAGGCTGCTCTTCGTCTTCGGAGGACTCGTCGCCTTCTTCGCCCTCCTCCTGCTCTCCATCCCCGTCTTCTTGTTCCTGCTCTTGCTCCTCTTCTTGCTGCTCTCGCTCCTCTTCGATCTCATCGAGCTCTCTCAGTCGTCGCTGAACGAGCTCAACGTTGGCCTGGGTGTCCGCGTCTTGCCAATCGAGTGAGAGCCGCTCTATGAACCAAGCTCTCGCTTTGAGGTACTGCTCACGAGCGAGCTCGAGGGGATCCGCTGGCTCTTCACCGTCTACAGGCGCAGCAGGCGGTGGAGCGACGGCTCCGTTAGAGAGCTCAGGGATCTGCGCTCGATAGAGCTCCCCCTCCTCGAGGTGAAGCACCCCGAGGTCATAGGTCGCGTTCAGGCGGAGCGCCCCAGGTCCTGCCTCTGCACGTGCACGCGCGAGCGCTTCCGCTGCGGCGTCTAGATCACCGGCCTGCATCTCCAAGACTCCGCTCGCGTGCGTCAGGAGAGCGCGCTCTTCGAGGGTCGCCGTGGCCTCCCCCCTCCAACGCTCAAGCCAGGTCTGCGCCGGAGCAGCCTCCATCTTCACTCGCTGGCTTTCCAAGAGCGCGCGTGCGCTCTCATAGCTCTCGGCTTCCGCCAAAGCAGAGACCTCAAGAACAACACTATGGATCGCCGCCAAAGTGTCCGGGCGTGGCGCCTCAGTGAAGTTGAGACCGAGGAGCAGGACCAACGCTCTCATCGATGGCCTCCCACATCCAGCACACGACGCTCGCGCATACCAACCCCTGTGATCATGCAGGCCAGCGCGAGCACCAGCGGCCACTGATATCTGTCATGGGGAATTTTCACTTTGCCAGCCCAGAGCTCTCGCGCATCAATCTTCGAGATCCTCTTCGCATAGAGCTCTTCCAATGGAAAAGGAGAAGCCTCTGCTGAGAGGTATTCGCCACCCGTCGCCTCTGCTATGGCCCGCAGAGTCTCTCCACCGAGCGCAGAGACGACCTCTTGGCCCGACTGGTCGCGAACAAAGCCACCCCCGGATGGGATCTTGCCACCGATCGCGGTGCCCATGCCGACGACGTAGATTCGGATTCCAATCGCAGCAGCTCGCTCAGCCACAGCGAGCCCTCCGCCTTCCAAATCTTCACCATCCGTCAAAAGACAGATCGCCTCATGCGATCCAGAGCGCCCATCGAAGAGCTCCAAGGCGCGCTCGAGCGCGCCGCCGACGTCTGTTCCCCCGAGCATGTTGTCCTCGGGCGAGAGCGTCTCTACGAAGTGGGTCAGGGTCTTCCTGTCATGAGTCAGAGGTGCAACGAGTCGTGCATCTCCGCTGAAAGCGATCACTCCGACGCGATCTCCATCGAGACGTTCGAGCAGCCCCCGCACCTCACGTAGGGAGCGCGTCAATCGATCAGGCTTCAGGTCTTGCACCCACATTGAGCGCGAGGTGTCCATGCAGATGACGAGGTCAACACCGCGGCGCTGAACCTCGCGCAGCGTGTATCCGCGAACGGGGCCAAGCATCGCGAGCCCCATCCCGAGCGCTCCTGCCGTCACGAACCCCACTCGCAACCGGGCACGCCCCTCTGAAAAATCGGGGAGAAAACGCGCAAAGTGACGCTCACTGACGAACTCACTGCGAGCGCGTGAACGCCAGACGAGCGAGAGCGCGCCCATCACCCCGAGGAGCAGCGCGAGCAAGAGCAAGGGCGCGGCCTCAGGTCTCAAGAGCTCGAAGCCTGCGCTCATGGCAACCTCCTAGCCCACGTGAAGGCCGATAACCAGCCGAAGAGCCACGCGCCGATCGCAGCGAGGATGAAGTCTGAGTAGAGGTCATAGTGCTCAACGAAGCGACTCTCTTCTCTCGGAGTTCGCTCCAAGCGCTCGATCTCGGCGTAAGCATCTTCCAGCCCGCTCGCGTCCTTAGCGCGAAAGAAGCGACCGTCCGTCATCTCCGCGATCCGCTTTAACTCAGTGGTGTCGATGAGCTGTTCCGAGCTCATCCGGCGGCCGAAGGCATCTCTCACGAAGCGGCCAGCGAAGACCGTATAGACCCGGATTCCTTCTTCAGCGGCCATCTCCCCCGCCTGCGTAGGAGTGATCTGGGGGAGGTTGTTCTCGCCATCAGTGAGCAAGACGATCACGCGCGACTTCGCGTCCGATTCACGCAAGACGGCGACAGCTTTCGCGAGCGCGATCCCGATCCCCGTCCCGTCCTCTTCACGATGACGGACGAGCTCGACCTCACCGAGGAAGCCGCGAACCGCCTCCACATCTAAGGTGAAGGGACAGAGCTGTTGAGGGAAGCGCGCGAAGGTGAACAGCGCGATGTTGTCAGACGCTCCATCACGATCCGTCATACGCCGTTGAGCAAAGCTCGCGACCACCTCTTTGACTACGTCGAGACGCGTTCGGCCGGGCTCTAAATCGTCAGCCTCCATAGAGCTAGAGCGATCTAAGACGAGCGCGATGTCGACCCCCTCTGTCTCTGTGCTCGTCTCAACGTCACCCTCGAGCGGTCGAGAGAGCGCGATGACGACGAGGACCAGAGAGAAGCCATGCATCACATTCGGCATCCAGCCGATCCTTTGTCGCATGCTGCGCGTGTGCTCTGAAGGGAGGACGGGCACTCGGCCTGCGACGTCTCGTCTCCCGCGTGATCGGACCATTAAGATCAGCAGGAAGAGCGGCAAGAGCGCCAGGAACCAGGGGTCTCCCAGAGAGATGTTTCCCCAGAGCTCTAAGCTCCCCTCTGCAGCGGACTGAGTTGAGAGCTCTGCTTGTTGAGCGATCACGCGGCCACCACTTCTAACGGAATGAGGAGCGCTTGAGCGCGCTCCAAGGTCTCTTCTACCGCGAAGCGTGTGGGACGGGCGCCGCCATATTTCACCTCAGCACATGCGCTGAAGACCCCTCTTAACTCCGCGCGTTCACCATCGCTGAGATCAGCTCTCTCGACCCACTCCTCATCACTCCAGCCAGAGCTCTCGTCGCCATAAGCTGCCCGCAAGAGATGAGTCAACTCGCTGTGTAAGGCGGAGACGCTCGAGGCATCTCCGTCGACAGCAGCGCGGAGCTGGTCAAGACGAGCGCTGAAGCAGAGCTCAAGCTCTGCCGCTGGAGTGGACTTGCGACGCGATCTCCAGAGCGCGAATGCGAGCACAGCCAAACCCCCGACGATGAGTGGCCAAGGGCCGAGACCAGACGCCGCGCTCTCTAATTCGGGGACATAAAAGCCGCGCGCCGGACGGGGCTCGTCCTCACCTTCGACTAGAGCTGCAGCCACGGTGACGGATGGAGCGACCAAGTCGATCGCCTCTCCTGATGAGCTAATGAGCGGTGTGGGCAACGCACCAGCCATTGGCTCGAGCGCGAAGAGGCTCCATGAGAGCCTGGCCTTCCCCTCAACAGAGCGCTCAATGACTGGATCACTCAGGACGGCCCAAGACGAGCCCGGGTCGTAGGTTTCTTCATCGAGGATTGGGGCCGAACCCTCCACCAGTGAGAGATCTACGGTGCAATGAATGGGCTCGCCGATCTGAACACTCTCGCTTGAGAGAAGGACCGGGAGCTCGATCGAGCCAAAGAGACAGAGCAGCAGACTCAGCATGTGCGCCCCCTTGACCTGCTCTGTCTTCGACGAAAGAACTCCTGCACAGGAGCTCCCAGATCACCGACCGTTGGGATAGAGAGCAGATCAACTCGAGCCCGACCGAGGAGCTCCTCGATCTCCTCGCGTCTCTGAACGGCCTCATCGCGCCAGCGCGTCCGCACAGGCTCTGAAGAAGCATCGAGCTCGCGGACCTCGCCGCCAGCGATCGGCGCGAGGCGAACGAGCCCCGCCGCAGGCAGCTCTTCTTCGAGAGGATCAAGGACGCGAACAGCGATCACATCGTGAACCCTCGAGAGCCGCGAGAGCTCATCGACACACGCCTCTCTGTCTCCATCTAAGAGGCAGAGAAAGTCACTCACAAGAAAGAGCACGCTCCTCCCGCGGATCGCGAGATTCGCTTGGCGCAACATGGAGTACATGTCAGAGCCCGCGCCTCCCTGCGGCGCAGAGAGGACCTCTCGGACTAAACGAAGAGCGTGCCCTCGTCCTTTCGCTGGGGGCAGGTGAGCGCCCGGCTCTTCACTGAAGAGCGTTAAGCCGACTCGATCTGAGTGACGCATCGCGACGAAGGACAGCAAGCACGCAAACTGCGCCGCAGCCTCTCGCTTAGACCAACCCTGGCTCCCGAAATCCATCGAAGGGCCACTGTCGATGACTAAGTTCAACGTCAGCTCGCGCTCCTCCCGGAAGGACTTCACATAGGCCTCCCCTGCGCGCGCCGTAACATTCCAATCGATCGAACGCACATCGTCACCCGGCTGATAAGGCCGCACCTCTTCAAACTCGAGGCCAGAGCCTCGAAAGGTAGAGCGATAACCGCCGGCGAGCGCTGTAGACACGAGGCGATGAGTGCGCACATGGATCTGCTGCACCCGAGCGAGGAGCTCAGGCGCTAGGACAGCAGCGTTCTGTTCTCTGTGCACCACGTCCAAAGTGTCAATCAGGGAACAGGGACCGTCTCCAGCACACGCGCCACGAGAGCATCAGAGTCCAAGCCTTCGGCTTCAGCCTCATAGCTCGGGACGACGCGGTGACGCAGCACCTCGACAGCGACAGCCTTGATATCTGTAGGGGTCACATAGGCGCGCCCCTTGATCATCGCGTGCGCGCGAGCGGTGAGGGCCAACCAGATCGTTGCCCTGGGGCTTCCGCCATACTGAATCCGTGTCGCCAACTCAGGCATTCCAGCTGCCTCTGGGTCTCGAGTAGCGAAGACGAGGTCGATTATATATTGA
>JAPKBY010000120.1 GCA_028823185.1 Planctomycetota bacterium | reverse complement strand
GAGTGCTCAACGACCTTGCCCATCAACATGAAGATGCACTCGTCGCTGGCGCGGCGCGCTTGAGCCATGTTGTGGGTGACGATCAAGATCGAGTACTCACCGCGCAGCTCCCAGATGAGCTCCTCGACGGCCTTCGTGGCCTCAGGATCGAGAGCCGAGCAAGGCTCGTCCATGAGCAGGACGCTGGGCTTCACCGGCAGGAGCCGGGCGATACAGAGCTTCTGCTGCTCCTCGAGAGAGAGCTCCGTCCCGTTCTGATGCAGTCGATCCTTCACCTTGTCCCACAAGAGCACCTCTCGGAGAGCCTTCTCGACGACCGGATCCTCCTCTGCCGCGGGTCCTTTCCCGCCCTGATGCAGACGATAGGCGAAGAGCACATTGTCTCTGATGGAGAGCGGCAGCGGGTTCGGCCGCTGGAAGACCATCCCGACCTCTCGACGGAGCTGGGTGAGCTCGACCTCATCAGCGAGGACGTTCTGTCCCATGACCTCGATGGTTCCTGTCGTGCGGACGTAGCCGAGGCGCTCGTTGATGCGGTTCACCGCGCGCAGATAGGTCGACTTACCACACCCGGAAGGGCCGATAAGCGAAGTCACCTTGCCCACCTTCACGTCGATGTCGACGTCGAAGAGGGCTTGGAAGTCGCCGTACCAGAGGTTGAGGCCCTTAGTACGGATCGCCGGGATCCTGGACTTAACCAAAGCGCCCCTCCAGATAGTCCGTAGTACGCTGGTCCTTGGTGTTCCGTTTGAAGAGCTCGGCGGTGTCGCCGACCTCGACGACCTCGCCGTTCAAAAAGAACGCGGTCCGGTCAGCGAGGCGCCGCGCCTGCTGGACAAGATTCGTCACGAGGATGATCGTCATCTCCGACTTGAGCTCCTTGAGCACATCCTCGATGCGCATCGTCGTGACCGGATCGACTGCGATAGAGAACTCGTCGAGGAGCAGCAACTCCGGCTCCTGAGAGAGAGCGCGCGCGATCGTAAGGCGCTGCTGCTGACCTCCTGAGAGAAGGCTCCCGAGAGAGTTGAGTCGGTCCTTCACCTCGTCCCAGAGCGCGGCACGCGTGAGACAGCGCTCTACGACCTCATCGAGGTTTGCCTTCTTCTTCACTCCGCGCAGCTTGGCGGCAAAGGCGACGTTCTGGTAGATCGACATCGGAAGACCCACAGGCAGAGGGAACACCACGCCGATGCGACTCCGCAGAGCGTAGAGGTTGCGCCATTCGCTCACGTCCTTGCCGTTGAAGATCACCTCTCCAGAGACGTGCATTCCGCTCGTCATCTCATCCATGCGATTGATCGCTCGCAGGAAGGAGGTCTTGCCGCTGTTAGCTGGTCCGATGATCCCGAAGACCTCGTTCTCACGGACCTCGAAGGAGGCGTCCTTGAGGGCGACCGTGTCCCCATACCGGATCGTCAGGTTCCTCACCCGGACCTTCTCCAGAGGCGCGAGGGCTTTGGATTGCTCTACCACTTCTTCTTCCCCCTCAGGTGCATCCGAAACGCGATCGAGGCCGAGTTCAAGGTGAGCACGACTCCGACCAGTGCAAGCGCGACCCCGAAAGGGAGCGACTCAGGGACATCCTGCATGACAAACGCCAGGTTGTAGAGGTGAAGACTCAAGGCCATCGTCTCATCAGTAAAGCTCTCTGGCAGGAACGCAACGTAGGTGACCGCCCCCGTGTACATGATCGGCGCCGTCTCTCCGACCGTCATAGAGACCTGAATGATCACGCCGGTCAGGATCCCGCTGATGGAGTTGGGGAGGACGACCTTTCGGATCGTCTGCCACCTGGTCGCACCGAGGCTCCAGCAAGCCTCACGGAATTGTCGGGGGACAGCCTGTAGAGACTCCCGGGTCGACACGATGACGACCGGCAAGGTCATGATGGCGAGGGTCAAGCTCGCTGCGAGGATGCACGTTCCACCCGTTAAGGGCTTCAAGAAGATAACGAATGCGCCCAGCCCGAAGAGGGCGTGCACGATCGAGGGGACCCCCGCGAGATTGATGATCGCGAGGTTGATGATCCGCGTGAGCATGTTGTCCGGCGCATACTCCGACAGGTAAATGGCAGCGGCTATCCCCAAGGGCACAGCGGCCGTCAGCGCGACACCGACGAGCCACAAGGTCCCGATGAGCGCCGGCAAGATCCCTCCAGCCGTCATCCCATCGCGGGGCATCTCGGTGAAGAACGCCCACGAGAGCGCCGGAGAGCCCTTGTAGATCAAGACGCCCAGGATGAGCAAGACCGGGAGGATCAAGAGCATCGTCACCCACCCCAAGAAGAAGCGGACGAGCCGCTCATTCCGGCGGTTCTTAAGGTCGAGCGGCTGAGCCTCGAAGCTCGTGATCTGGTGCTGCTTAACGCTCATGCCTTCTTCCCCTTGCGTCCGCGAACGAGGATGTCAGCCAAGAGGTTGATCGTAAATGTGACGAGGAAGAGCAGGATCCCCAAGGTGAAGAGCGCCTTGTAATGCTCGGACCCTCGCGCCGTCTCACCCAGCTCGGACGCGATCGTCGCCGTGAGGGCGCGCACGGAGTCGAAGGGGCTCGTAGGCAAGTTGATCGCGTGCCCCGAGGCCATCAAGACAGCCATCGTCTCACCGAAGCCTCGCCCGACACCCAAGAGAATCGCTGCCACGAGGCCCTTCTTGGCTGAGGGCAGGACGACCCAGCGGATCACCTGCCAGCGCGTCGCGCCCATCGCCTCGGCAGCCTCACGATATCCATCGGGGACAGCCTTGAGAGCGTCCTCGGCGATCGTCGTCATGATGGGCGCAGCCATGAGCCCAAGGATCACGCCGGCGTTCAAGATCGTGAGCCCGACCGGCACGTTGAAGACCTGGATGATGAGCGGGTTCATGATCGTGAGCCCGATAAAGCCCCACACCACAGAGGGGATCGCCGCGAGGAGCTCTACGAGGATCTTGAGATACTCACGCTTACGACCCGTGGCGAACTCGCTGATGTAGATCGCTGAACCGAGCGAAAAGGGAACGGCGATGAGCATCGCGAAGCCTGTCACGCTCGCAGTCCCGGCCATCAAGGCGAGCGCTCCGAACTGTGGTTCAGGTTCCGAGGTCGGCCGCCAAGCTGGAGAACCAAAGAACTGGGATTTGTCCAGGTCGAAGAGCGCGAACCCGAGCCCCTCTTTGGCGACGAAGATGAAGATAGAGATCACAAAGACGATCGCCGAGATCCCCCCAATGAAGATCACAGCTTTCGCGATGCGGTCCCAAACCCACGCGGCGTCGATTCGGTCCTCGATCCCGCGCTGAGCCGACTCCTCCCGGAGTGCGCCCATGCTCAGTCCTCTTCCTCTCCGCGCAACAACTCCATCAGGTCACTGAGCTGAGGAGAGAGCTGCTCAAAAACAGCAGCCGGATCATCGCGATTGGCGAGCGGCCAAGAGAGGATGACTGTGTGAAAAGGAATCCGCTTGAGATGCTTTCGCACACCCCCGGCGAGATCGATCACGAGGTCATAGTCTGCGACCTGCGTCAGGACCTCTTCGAATGAGCGCGGCTCTACATCACGAAGGTCTAAGCCCAGCGTGTCCGCATACTCGATGAACTTCTTGTCTGGCCTCTCGACCGCGTCCCAACCAGCGCTCTCGAAGGTCCCAGCCTCCGGATACGCCTTACGGCAGTAATATTCAGCGAGCGCGCTCGCTCCGGCGTTTCGGCTGTCTACAAAGAGGACATCAAAGGTCTTCTCATCCTTCTTCTCGCCCGTCACGCAGAAGAGCGTCTGCTCACAGATGTTCTTTGCTTGATGAAGGATCCGCTCAAGGCGATTGAAGATCGCCATCAAAGCGAAGAGATCTTCCATCGGCTGGGTCCCAGACTTGCCAGCCGCGACTAAGTCCGTGAAGACCTTGTCGAAGGTCGACCCGTACTGTCCGACCACCGCACGAGTCGCGCGTGCTTTCTCTACGCTCCCGTCACAGTAAGCCTCGAGAGAGAGCTCCAAGGTGTTCGCCGCATGCCGCCCCATCATCTCAATGTCTTCCCTGACCGACTCCGGTGGCGGCGCCATCAATTGGACTGAGGCCCGAGACATCGTCTCGGCATAGTCACCGACGCGCTCCAAGGTCTTAGAGAGGCGCATGGCGGAGGAGACATAGCGGAGATGCCCTGCGCTCGGGAGGTGTCGCGCAATAAAGATGTGGCAGCGGTGATCAAGCTCTCGAGCCTGCCTGTTGATTGGCAGGTCACCCAAGATGGTCTGAGTGGCGAGAGCCTCGTCACGCGTGAGGGCAGATTTAGTCGCAGAGCGGACAGCGCCGACAACGGCACCACCCATCCTTCTTATCCTCTTCTCGAGCTTTCCAAGGTCCCGTTCGAGTCTCTCTTCGTAGTGAGTCATAGCTTGAGCTTAACTAGTCCGACGCTCAGATCAGAGCTTCCCAACCGGCGCGTAGCCTTTCTTAAGAAGGATCTGCTGTCCGACATCAGAGAGGATCCAGTCCATGTAGTCCTTCACCGCGCCCTCTGGCTCTCCGACTGTGTACATAAACAGGGGCCGCGCGATCGGATAGCTGCCATTACCAGCTGAATCCACAGTGGGCACGACAGGCGCCCCGCCCTCAATCGACACCGGCACGACCTTCACATGCTCGGTCGCGTAGGCGAGCCCCGAGTAACCGATCGCGCTGGGTGTGTTCATAACGAGCTCAACCACGTCCTTGGACCCGTGCATGTCGAGTGACCCCAGCTTGTAGTTCCCCTCCCTGCCCAAGACCGCCTCACGGAAATACGCGTAGGTGCCAGAGTTGTTCTGACGGCTGACTCGCACCATCTCGTCTCCCGATGCTCCGGGCACCGTGATCCCGAGCTGGCTCCAACGGGTGATCTCACCGCCTTCACCGTAGATGGCCGCGAGCTGCTCAATCGTGATGGACTCGATCGGGTTGTCCTTGTGCACAAAGACGGCGAGAGCGTCATAGCCGACGATGAACGGGACAGGATTGTTCCCGTTGTCGCGCGCCATCTTCAACTCTCTCTCTTTCATCACCCGGCTCGAGTTAGCGATGTCGACCGTGCCGTTGATCATCGCTGCGATCCCTGTCCCCGAGCCACCGCCGCTGACAGCGACGGCGCAGTCGGGATGAATCTTCCTGTATTCCTCTGCCCAGGTCTGTGCCACGTTGACGAGCGTGTCCGAGCCCTTGTTCTGGATGACCGTACGGTTACCGCCATTGACGTTGCCGCCGCAAGAGGTGAGGGTCGCCAGGACGGCGAGGGTGAGTGCTGTGTAGAGCTTCATCGCTTTCTCTTTGTGTGTGTCCTTACAAAACCCCGGGGGAAGCCTTCTCCTGAAGGTGTTCTCGACCCGCTGTCTGAGCAGAAATTTACCCGCTCTTTGATGAAGAAGCTGTGAAGGTCTGGTGCGATCTTCGCGCTAAAAAAGCGCCCCCTAGGGCCCCCTAGAGGTCTTTGTACTCGCGGATGGTCTCTTCGACGGCGACTTTTCCGTCAGCGAAGAACATCAGCGCGTTGTCACGCTCGAAGAGCGGGTTCTTGATCCCTGCATATCCAGCCGACAGCGAGCGCTTCACGACGATGACCGTGCGCGCATCCCACACGTCCAGTACCGGCATACCCGTGATCGCCGAGCCCTCGTCATAAGCGACGGGGTTACAGACGTCGTTGGCCCCGATGACGATCACGACGTCGGTGTTCTTGAACTCCGAGTTGATCTGATCGAGCTCGAAGAGCTGCTCATAAGGAACATTGGCCTCAGCTAAGAGGACGTTCATATGTCCAGGCATGCGGCCTGCGACCGGGTGGATCGCATAGCGCACCTTGATCTCATCAGCTTCCAGCACGCTGGCGAGCTCCTGCACCTTGTGCTGTGCTTGCGCCACAGCCATCCCATAACCCGGGACGATGATCACGCTCTGGGCTGACTCGAGGATCATCGCGACGTCTGCGCCGCTCGTCGACTTGACGCCCTTGTACTCGGTGTCGCCTGCGTCTGCGCC
>JAPKBY010000119.1 GCA_028823185.1 Planctomycetota bacterium | reverse complement strand
GCCCCGAGTCTGAAGAGCTCTATGGGCTCCTCGGCAACTGCTACTTCCAGCTCGACCGCTTTGAGGACGCGATCCTCGCGTATGAGCAGGCGCTCCGGAACAAGGGTGATAACCCTCACCACCTCACGCGACTCGGCAACTCTCATCTCCAGCTAAAAAACTATGACAAGGCTGAAGAGTGCTACCTCGCTGTCCTCGCCATCGATCCGAACTTCGGCGCCGCGCATAGCAGGCTCGGGCTGATCAATGGATATCGCCAGGAGTGGACGACAGCGATCAACTACTTCCAAACTTGCGTTGAGATGGACCCTCGCTCAGTCAACGCGCGCTGCAACCTCGCTAACGCTCTCTGCGGGAGCGGTTACCCCAAGGAAGGCCTGAAAGAGCTAGACGCGGGCTTGGAGGTCGACTCCAAGTCTTACCCCCTCCTTCGGACGAAGATCGTGACGCTCAATCTCTTGGGCAAGAAACAAGAGGCCATCGAGCTAAACAACGAGGCGCTCAAGTACTTCCCAGGAGACAAGCAGTTGAGCACGATGCTTGAACGGCTCATCGAGGGACCGAAGCCTCGACTCATCCAGCCAATCAAGTAGAGCTTAGTCCACTCCATGAAGCGGCTGCCACGGCCTCTTCCAAGCGGCGTAAAAGAGCACAACCCCATGCGCTCGTCCCCTCATGAGAGAGAGGATGGAGCCAGATATCGGATTTGAACCGATGACCCCAGCTTTACGAAAGCTGTGCTCTACCACTGAGCTAATCTGGCGTCCGGGCTGGGGCGAGAAGCCCCGAGCCGATCTCCGGCGTCACTCTGACGCCGGGTCGCGGAATTATGGCACACGAATCACCACCGCGCGAGCGGAGGCTTCATGCGCCCAATCGGGAGGCTCTCGCCTCCCAAAGGAGGGCTAGCCCTCTAGGCTAACCTTCATGCGTCGCGCCAAGTCAGCACGTTGCACAGGGGTCAAGTTCGCGCGTCCGAGGCCGAGCGCTGTCGCTTGACGCACTTCAATGGAGGCATCTCCTCCCAGCACTCCTTTGAGGCTAGCGAGGGCGTCATTTGCAGGCTTCAGCTTGGTCCTCGTCGCGATGTCTCCGAGGGCATCAGCGGCTGCGATTCGCACTGCATCAGAGCGTTCCGAGTCAGCGATGACAGCCGTCAAGGGAGTCAGATGATCTGCCCCACCGATGACGCCAAGAGCCTCAAGAGCAGGGAGAGAGACCTCGTCCGGACGATTGACAATCGCACTTGCGACGCCAGCGAGGGCGCCCGAGAGATCACGGCCTGAGTTTGCGAGAGCCACAACAGCGCCTGCTGCACGAGCAGCGACATCGTTGGCGCGTGCGCGATCATCGTTCAAGGTAGCTAAGAGCACCTCGTCAATGGTTGCGGTGAGATCAGCCGCGCCTTCGATGAAGGCAGCGCAGCGATCACCATAGTTGTCGCTCGCTGTTTCCATGTCAGCTGTGATCAGAACTACGGGAACGTTGACTGTGCGATCATCACGAGCGATCTCGTCGAGGACTTGATCAGCGGTGAGATCGTCAAGAGTCTCAGCAAGAACGATCATGTCCACGCCTGGAACTCGATGAAGGAGAGCAACGCCACTCGCACCACTGTTCCAGTGATGAGCGAGCATGCCGCCACCTGTGAGTGCGTCAGCTATGGCAGCCCCGCGATCGTTGTCCGAGTCGATGACGACTGCGATTCGAAGGACCTCTCGGCCGACAGCCTCACCAAGTGAAGCGATCGCCCCACTACTAAGGCTCGAGCCCTCGCGCTGAGCGATCTGCCCCATGGCAACAGCAGCTTCCGAACGGAGCGCACCATCACCTGAGTTGAGCGCGGCCTCAAGACCACTCGTGGCGCTGGTAGCCATGCTTGCGAGGACACGGCAAGCCGCTGCCCCTGTGGAGGAGTCCTTATTCGCAGTGCACCATATGAGGGAGAGATCCAGAGCGTCCGCCCCTAGGGCGTGAACAGCAAGAGTCCCTTCTGCCATCTGCATAGCGAGGTTCTCGACATCAGCACCTTGCTCGCCAAGACCGGCGATCGTGGACTGCTGTGAGAGATAAGCCCGCGCGACACCTGCGCGAGCCTCGAGGCTGCCTAAATCAGCGTTGAGCGCAGCGTGGTAAGCGTTTTTACTGAGCTCATCAGCGTAGACGTGACGAGAACAAGAGGTCGCGATTAAGCCGTCCTCGTAAGACCAGACGACGGCTGAGTAGTCCATAGCGCGCAAGACAGTGGCGCTCCTGGCGTGATAGTCATCACCCATCGCGAGGAAGAGCCCGAGAGCATCTCCATTCGAGCCACACTTCTTAGCAGCCGCTCGCGCAGCCTGTTGGACACCGACATCAGAGTCGACATCTGAGGTGTGAGTGAGCGCCGCTGCAGCTCGAGGGTCACCGATGTGCCCGAGGGTCAGCGCGATGTTACGTCGGAGATAGCTGTCCTCCGTTGCGAGCGCAGCGACGAGCGGCAGGACAACATCCGTGCTCATCTCTGTCAGCGCGTGCATGTACTTCACACGCCTATCATCGTCGTTGGCGTCGCCGAGACCGAAGAGCATGTATTGCACAGCGTACTCGCCATGATTCGCAGAGAGTTCACGAAGCGCGCGCCTGCGAACAAGCACGTCATCGCCCTCTACCTCATCGAGGAGACCGCGAATGGCATCTTTGTCATTGCGACGCTCATTGCGTGAGAGCTCAGCGAGTCCCATGAGGCGCTTTGCGACGAGCTCGTACTGACCACCCTTAACGAGGAGGTCGAGCCAGATCTTATGATCAACGCTCTTCCATAACTCATAAGCCTGCTCATGGCTGGGGTCTGCAGCGAGGACGGCAGTGAACTGCTTGAGTGCATCTGCGTCATTTCCACGACGAAGGAGCTCAACGCCCGCTTTAAAGTCCTGATCAATGTCGAGGGCGGGGGTCGCCACTGCGGTTGTAGAGAGGACGGTAAAGGCGACGAGGAGGCCCAAGTTCCGGCGGAGTCCGGTCATGATCTCGATCCTGAAGGGAGGCAAAGTGGGGTAGACGGCGACGAGCGCAGCCTAAATGAATGTTTATTGGCTCGGGGCTCAGCCCCTAGCACGTGAGTCTACTTAAGAATAAGTAGATCTGGGATCATAACGGGGTCCCGTTATGGATCAAGGGACTCAGCCCCCATGAAAGCACAGATCTCATGCGTCCATACCCAAGTGCCCACCCTCGGATACGAGATCAGGTGGCTGAATCAGTGCATTTCTTTGCTGCGGGGCTGAGGCGCCCGAGCACCCTCTTATCGCCCTCCTTGATGCCCCCAGGGCCTTTCCAGGCCCATCCGAGCGCACATCCAGCCCCTAGAGCAGCGAATCCAAGCGCCTCCCGAGCGTCAGGATCCACCCCCCTCTCAACGGAGGAGACCACCCTAAGCCCTGTCCTGGCCATCAATTGCGTCATCAAAGGGCCGTGATGGACGCCTCCGCCTGCAACCACAAGATCTTCAAGCGCCCCAGCGGAGCTCTTCTTTATTCCGCACGCCACAGCCTCTGCGACGAATGCTGCAGCTGTCGCCAACAGTGAATCCACGTCCAGAATTCCTCTTCTGCGCGCCTCCTCAAGGCGCTCTGTCACATAGCGCTCTCCAAAGGTGTCCCGTCCAGTGCTCACCGCGTTCGAAGTAAAGAAGGGGTGCTGCATCCAGGCCTCGACGAGCTCTTCGCAAACGCTCCCTTTAGATGCGCGTGCTCCACCACGATCCATCGGAGCTTGAATCAACCTCCTCGCGAGGCCATCCAGCAAACATCCGGCAGGCCCTGTATCAAATGCGGCCAAAGGTGCCTCGCCATCCCCGAGGATCGTCAGATTCCCGATCCCTCCGAGGTTTAGCACAGCCGCCGGACGCGCGAGCTTTGGAAAGAGCATGCTCTCCACCAAGGCGGAGAGCGGCGCGCCTTCCCCTCCCGCGGCGATATCTGCCTGCCTAAAGTCGCTCGCGACCCAACACCCAGCTGCTTCAGCCACATGATCTGCATCACCGAGCTGCAAGGTCGCGCGCTCTCCGGGCTCGGCACCGTCATGATGCCAGACAGTCTGGCCATGGCTCCCGACCAAGACCGGAGCGACCCCACACTCTAAAGAGAGCGCTCTGACCGCTTGGCCAAAGGCCAGCCCCAAATCTCGATGCAGCATCGCGACCTCTCCGAGTGAGTGCGGCACACCATCCAAGACCGCCCGAACACGCTCAGCTAGCTCAGCGGAAAAAGGAGTGCACGCAAAGGACAAGGGCTGCAAGGCGATGGGACGAAAGCCGTCGCCCGTCTTTGTCACTTCTAAGCGTGCGAGCGCGACGTCCACTCCATCTCCTGAGGTGCCTGAGAGCACACCAGCGACGATCGCGCCGCCGCTCTCAAGGGATCGAAGGAGGTTCCTCATGCTGAGGAGGTTACTCTCTATCCCCATGGTCAAAGAAGAATCCACCCCCTTAGATCGGGCTCCGATCCTGGTCGTTGATGACGACAGCGACATCCGAATGGCGCTAGAGATGCTCCTCTCCTATGAGGGCTATGAGGTCTGGACCGCGCGTGACGGCGCAGAGGCGCTCGCCAGGCTCGACGCTGAAGAAGCCAAGGGGCGCCAAGCTGCCTGCCTGCTCTCTGACTTAAAGATGCCGGGCATGGACGGCATTGAGCTCCTCGAGGCGCTCGGCAAACGCCACAGCTCTCCACCTGTGATCATGATCTCTGGACACGGCGATGTTCAGACGGCGGTGGAGGCAGTGCGACGCGGCGCCGTCAACTTCCTAGAGAAGCCCCTCGACGACAACCACGTCCTCGTGACCTTGCGCGCCGCCATGCGCGAGCGACGTCTCGCACTACAAAACACCGCGCTCAAGAAACAGCTGGGCTCGCGCTGGGAACTCATCGGTGAGAGCGAGGCCATGCAACGCCTCAAGAAACAAGTAGAGCAGGTCGCTGGCGCTGAAGCCTCCGTGCTGATCACCGGCGAGAACGGAACAGGTAAAGAGGTCGTCGCTCGCAACCTCCACCTCCAGGGCCCCCGGGCCTCCATGCCCTTTGTCACGGTGAACTGCGCCGCGATCCCCGACGAGTTGATTGAGTCCGAGCTCTTCGGTCATGAGAGAGGCAGCTTCACTGGCGCGAGCGAACGTCGCATCGGTCACTTCGAAGCTGCAGATGGAGGGACACTCTTCCTCGATGAGATCGGTGACATGCCACTCGAGGCACAAGCCAAAGTGCTCCGCGCGCTAGAGAATCACGAGGTCACGCGCGTCGGCGCCAGCGAAACCGTCCCGGTCGACATTCGTGTGCTCGCAGCGACCAATGCTGACCTCGCGAGCGCCGTCGAAGCCAAGACCTTTCGCGTTGACCTCTTCTACAGACTCAACGTCGTCCCCCTCGTGGTGCCGCCGCTCAGAGACCACCGCGAAGACATCCCGCTCCTCAGCCGGCACTTCCTCGAAGCTAGCGCTGCGCGACAAGGCCGCGCGCCGCTGGGGCTCTCTTCCGAGGCAGAGAGCCACCTCATGGCCTCAGACTGGCCCGGAAATGTACGCCAGCTACGAAATCTCTTGGAGGGCGCGTCCGTCTTTGCAGATGGCGCAGAGCTAGGGCTCGCTGATCTAGAGCAGATCCAAGGACCGAACCCTCAGCCAGGCGGCACGCTCGTCGCCGCTACTTCCGACGACCCCTTCAAGGTCGACTCCTTCGAAGACTTCAAGGCACAGAGCGAGGCGCTCTTCTTCAAGCGCAAGCTCGAAGAGAACAACGGCAACGTGAAGCGCACCGCCGAGAAGCTCGGCATGCAACGCAGCCACCTCTACAAGAAGCTAGACCGCTATCGAATCCGTGACTGATGATGATGATGCGCCGTCTTAACCAGACGCTCGCCATCAACAGCTGAAGAGTCCTTGCTAGGGGATTTGAAGCAACATGCCAGGACGCAGGGCGTCTTCTGACTTGAGCACGTCTCGGTTGGCCTTAAAGATCTCAAGGTTCTTGG
>JAPKBY010000118.1 GCA_028823185.1 Planctomycetota bacterium | reverse complement strand
CGGCGAGCATGCGATCTACGACCTCGTCCTGATCTTCCCAGGTGAGGCTGTTGCTCAGGAGAGCGAGCGCGTCGCCATGGTGTGAGATGGCGAGCGCGCGCTGTGCCTGGGCCGTAAGGAGTATCGCGAGGGCGACTCCAAACCACCGCGCGCCTCGCAGCGGTGAGCGAGAGCTGGGAGTGGAGAGAGCGCCTAGAGTGATGAACCCGAGAGCGCTCGTCAGTGGGTGATGGAGCAGCGGTGCATGCAGGAAGGAGGCGATGATGAGACCGGCGAGGCCCATCGCTAGGCCTGCTTCAGCGTCATCACCTCTTGAGAGGGCGCGACGAACACAAGAGAGCGCATGAAGGAGGAGGAGGATGAAGCATCCGCCGCCCAGCCAGCCCAACTCAACGAAGGCTAGGAGTAGGTCGGAGTGAGGATGCTCTACTTCAGTCTCAGCCTTGATGCTGCGGTTATGACTGGAGAGCGAGATCTCTAGTGGGTCTCTAAAGCGCGGATAGGCGTTTACAAATTGACCCGGTCCATAGCCGAGCAGTTGGCTCGGTTGGCTGCTGTTGAGATCAGAGTTGTTGAAGACTTTGGCGCTGCTGAGAGGGCCGGGGAGGCTGAGCAAGGATTGAATGCTTGAGCCTGCGATGAGCTTACGTACTTCTAATCCGCCGAGGTCGCTGCTGGATTGAGCGCCTAGGGTCGCTTCTACGTTCGTTGCGGGGGTGTCGGGGCCGCTCGGGAGCGCCTTCAATGCGAAGCGTCCAGCGAGCAGTGCGAGCGCGATGAGCGCGAAGCTGAGCGGGGGCCGGGTGCGAGCCCGTGGCATGTCGTTCATCTTGCCCGAGATGGAGGCGAGGAGGCCGATCAGGCCCGCTGCGGCGAGGGTCGTGAGGGCAGGAGCGAAGGCTGCGTGGAGGAGCGCAGACAGGGCTGCGGTGGCGCCAAGGACGCGCCAGGCGCCCTTGCCTCTAGCCATCAGCATGACTCCGACGAGCGCACCTGGGAGAGCAGCGTTAGAGAGCTCTCCTGGGTTACCGAGGACGCCTGCGAGGGTGGCGATGGCGTCAGCAGGCGAGCCGCCGCTTAAGAAGAGGCGCGTGGCGCCGAGCGCTGCCTCGGCGAGAGGGGGAAGCAGGAGGAGGAGCGTTAGCAGGCAGAAGAGCTTGCCAAGGATTGCGCGGCCATTAGCGCGGAGCTTCGTTGAGGCGAAGCACAGGACGACTCCCGTGATGAGGAGCAGGAGCGTACGGTCACGTTCAAGCGTGTCCGTCGCGGCGTGAACGATGGAAGAGAGCTCTGCGATGAAGCAGAGAGCGCAGAGGAGCAGCGGAGCGAGGGTGGGGCGGTGCTCCTTGTGGAGCGCGATTAGCCATGCAACAGGGAGCGCGGCGAGCAACAGGACTCCGGTGCCAGTCAACTCGACGGCTGTGAAAGCTTGATGCAGGGGGCCGAGTGGGCCGGGGATCGCTAGGAGGAAGGGACCAAGGAGAAGAAGAGCTGCTATGAGACCTTCTTCTCGCTTGACCTTGATCAGCCAGTTCATCCTCGAGCGCCCTCTGCGGGAGATGAAGGGACGATGGCGTCTACGAACTCGGTTGGGTCAAAGGGCGCTAGGTCTCCCAGACTCTCTCCTGTGCCGACGAAGCGAACAGGGAGATCGAGCGCCTCGCGAATTCCAAAGATCGCACCGCCACGAGCGGTGCCATCGAGCTTGGCGAGGACCAGCCCTGTTACCTCAACGGAGCTAGTGAACTCACGGGCTTGCTGAATCGCGTTCTGACCATTCGTGGCGTCTATGACAAGCCAGGTCTCATGCGGAGCGTTCTCGACGGCCTTTCCGAGGACGCGGCGGACCTTCTCGAGCTCATCTAATAGATTCTTCTGAGTGTGGAGCCTCCCAGCGGTGTCGATGATGACGACGTCGATCTTCTCCTCAAGCCCGGCCTTCGCTGCGTCAAAGGCGACCGCTGCTGGATCCGCCCCGTCAGCGTGGCTGCGTACGATCCGCGCGCCGTTGCGCTCTGCCCAGATCTCTAGCTGGTCTGCTGCTGCTGCACGAAACGTATCCGAGGCGCCGAGGAGGACGCTCTTTCCTTGCTCTTTGAAGTAGTGCGCGAGCTTGGCGATTGAGGTGGTCTTTCCAGAGCCGTTGACTCCGACGACAAGGAGAATCATCGGGCCCGAAGCTGGGGTGATGAACGCCGGGGCTTCCGAGTCGAGGCGCAAAGAGAGGAGCGATCGCAGGTGAACTCTGACGTCCTCTTCACCGTGCAGCTCGCCGCGGCGATGGAGGCGAGTCAGCTCTTCACACAGCTCTGAGGCGATGGGCCCAAGATCTGATGTCCAGAGCAGCTCCTCTAGTTCGGCCAGGAGCGCTTCGTCGATCTTCCGCCCACCCTTGAAGAGGCCTGAGATGCCATCGCCAATGGCGGCCCGGGTGCGGCCAAAGCGGGAGGACAAGCGAGCGAAGATGCCCACGGTCAGGAGCCCTCCTCCTGTGCCTCTTCGACGCTGGGCTCTCCCTCAGTCGTCACCTCGCTGACCTTGTCGGGCAGGTAGTGATTCATGATCTTGTCGAGGATGCCGTTGATGAAGGCTCCGGAGTTTGTCGTCGAGAATCTCTTGCCGATCTCAATGGCTTCGTTGATTGAGACCTTCGGAGGGATGTCGTCTCGGTGGAGGAGCTCATGTGTCGCTAGGCGAAGGACGTTTCGGTCGACCACAGCCATGCGAGAGATCGCCCAGTTCTGCGTTACATCTGAGATCATCTTGTCGATCTCGTCTTGATGCTCCAGCGTGCCGTAGACGAGGTCGCGTGCGAACTCACGCTGCTCCTTGTCAGCGTCCTGCTCAGCTAAGACCTTGTCGACATGTTTGCGATCGTCGTCTTTTGTGAGATCGACTTGGTAAAGCGCTTGGAGCGCGAGCTCCCGCGCTTTTGAGCGCCTCTTCATCTTGTTGGACATAACTCTCAGGCTCGCTTCGGTGCTTGGTCTTCCTCAAGTTCCTTGAGGGTGTTCAGTAGTTGGATCAGCGCTTGAGCACACTCTCGGCCTTTGTCTTGCTCTCCACCTTCTTCAGGGGGCAGGGCGCGGGCGCGGGCTTGTTCGAGCGTGTTCGTAGTGAGGACGCCGAGGAGGACGGGCTTGTCCGTCTCTAGCATCACTTGTTGGATTCCAGTCGCTGCGCCCGTCGCGACGTGAAGGTCGTGGGTCGTCTCTCCTTTGATGACGACTCCAAAGCACAAGACGCCCGCGATGTCAGCGCGGCGGGCGAGGCGGCGCGCGACCAGTGGAAGCTCATAGGATCCAGGGACCACTGCGCTGAGGATGTCCTCGTCTGCGACTCCGGCAGCTGTGAGTTCGCGTCTCGCAGAGGCAGCCATTGCCCCCGTGAGGTCTGAGTGGAAGCGGCTCGTGACCAACGCGACGCGCGCGCCGGGTTGGTTTAGGGCTTCAGTGGGCTGGGCTTCGTAAGGACGGGCCATGGCTCTAGGGGGTCTCTCTTGGAAATAGCGAAGTGCAGAGGGCTCTCTGCGGCGACTGAGCGAAAGATTCTAGCCGCTCTCTCTCGTGAGCGCACCGATCTTGCCTTCTCCATCAGTACACTCCCTCACATGCTGACCCCCAAAGAAGCTCTCGAGCAGATCCTAGCCGAAGCGACCCTCGCTGATGCCAGGGAGGAGGTCTCTCTCCGTGAGGCCTGCGGACGCGTCCTCGCCGTTGAAGTAAGGAGTGATGTCGACCTCCCGCCCTTTGAGAAGAGCGCCATGGATGGCTATGCGGTTCGGCTCGCCGACTTCACGGCTGGTGAGGGAGAGGTAGAGCTTGAGCTCGTCGGAGAGTCTAAGGCTGGTGAGCCATTCACTGGCAGCGTGGCGGACGGCCAGTGCGTTGCGATATACACCGGCGCCGAAGCTCCCGCAGGCTGTGATGCTGTGGTCATGATCGAGAAGACTCGAGGAGAGGGAGGGAGGGTTTGGATCTCGGACACTCCGGGCCCGCGCCAGAACATCTGTGCAAGAGGAGAGGACCTCAGTGATGGACAGGTCGTCTTTGAGGCTGGCCGCAGGCTTCGCCCTGTTGACCTCTCTGTTTTAGCGGCTGTCGGTTGTGACCCCGTGCCTGTGTTTCGGCGACCTCGCGTTGCGATCCTCACTACAGGTGATGAGTTGATCGCACCGAGCGAGGTGCCTGGACCTGGGCAGATTCGTGAGGGGAACACCCTTCACCTCGCTGCGATGGCGAGCGCTGCTGGTGCTTCGGTCGTTCAGGTCGCGCGGATCTCGGATGACGTTGAGGTGCTCGCGGCCGCCTTTGAAGATGCGCTCGCAAGCTGTGATGCTCTCATCACCACAGGTGGAGTGAGCATGGGCAAATACGACCTCGTCGGAGACGCGCTGAAGCGAGTCGGTGTCGAGCAGATCTTTCACAAGATCGCGATCAAGCCAGGCAAGCCAGTCTGGTTCGGGCGACGCGCTGACGCGCTCGTCTTTGGACTCCCCGGGAACCCCGTGTCCTGCCTCGTGACCCATGAGGTCTTTGTGAGGCCGGCCCTCGCGAGGATCGGGGGCTGTGAAGCTGAGGTCCCTGAGCGGCTCGCTTGGGGGACATGGAAGGGAGTTGAGACTCGCTCAAACCCTCGCCAGCAGAACCTCCCTGTTCGTGTCGAGCAGAGCTCGGAAGGCTGCATAGAGCTGCGGAGCGTTGAGTGGAATTCCTCCGCAGATGTCGTCGCTCTGACGACAGCAGAGGGGTTGATGGTGGTCTCAGCAGGTGAAAAGGTGCGCACGGGTGATGTGGTTCGCTACCGTCCATTGGCATGAGTCCTGCGAAACCTAGCCCTCCGGAGCTCGCCATACTCCCGCGATTCGCCCTAGCCGCCCTCGGCTGGGGGATCCTATTGCTGCTTGGGCCTGGTGGTGCCCATGGTCCGGATCCTCATCCAGCAGCGCTGATTGGGGTCGCTGTGCTCGCTTATGCCGCTGGACGCCCTGGCCCTCGCTCCTTCTTGGTCGAGTGGATGGTCGCGTCCTTGGCAGCCGCGCTGCTCTTGGATTGGATTCGATACGTCTTTGGGCCAGCGCTGATCATTTGCGGTTTGATCTATGGCTTCCACGGAGCCTTGTTCGGCTCGATCTTGAAGCGCTTGGTCTTAAAGAGCTCTTGGGCGGTCGCGGTTCCGATCGCCTGGTGCGTGATGGAGTCCATCCGTTTTCTTGTACCCGTCCCGCTTGGGATGCGCTGGATTCAGCTCGGTCACTATGCGATCGATCAAGGTGCGATCGTGGGGGCCGCGCGCGTGATCGGACCAACGGGGCTCTCTTTCGTCTTAGCTGCGATCGCTGGCTTGCTCCTAGACAGCGTGCTTAGGAGAGCGACTGTCCGCTCGGTGTGTGCAGGGCTCTCTCCTCTTGCCCTGGCTTGGATCCTCGCTGCGCTAACTTCTTTACCAGCGAATGTGCCCGGTCCCCGTGTGCTCTTAATTCAACCTGGGATCTCACAAGCTCGAAAGCAGCGACCTCTAGATCCTCTCGAGCTTCATCAGCAGCAAGTGGAGTTGACTCGGAGCGCTCTAGAACAGAGTGATGGTCCTCCGCCCGATGTCGTCTGTTGGGGAGAGACCATGCTCGGGATTCCCCTCGTCGGTGACACCTTGGCTGAGGCCGTGCGCATGGGAGCCTTGGGAGAGGTGAGCTTGCCAGGTATCTCGCTCCCTCCAGAGCGCCTGCCTCAGGCTGTCGCCAGCTGGAAGGCGATGGAGACTCATCTTGTCAGCCAGCGGCTGCTCGGCTCTGGTCCGGAGCGCGTCTTGCCTCCTGGATGCGCGTTCGTTTGTGGTGCAGAGGTTCTCATCCTCTTTGAGGGAGAGGTCCGTAGGATCAACGCGGTCTGTTCATGGTCACCGACGGGCAAGCGGATGAGCATTTGCCCCAAGCTAGAGCTCGTTCCAGGCGGAGAGACGCTCTATGGCCTTGAGAATGTGCAGGCCGCCCGCGATGTCGTTTTAGAGGTCGCGGGCTATCTGCCGAACCTGCTCGCGGGTGA